>JAAZXD010000407.1 GCA_014240355.1 Roseibacillus sp.
GACGTTGGTCTTGATGAAGTCGAGCTTGTTTCCGATGTCGTAGCGCTTGCCGTCAAAGCGGAGGCCGTAGAGTCCGCGTTCCTGCAGCATGAGAACCATGGCGTCGGTCAGCTGGATCTCGCCATTCTTGCCCGGTCCGGTCTCCTCGAGGTAGTTGAAGATCTCGGGGCGCAACACATAACGGCCGGCAATAGCCAGGTTGGAGGGAGCCTCTTCCACGGAAGGCTTCTCAATGAGCTGGTTGATCTCAATGATGCCGTCGCCGCGGTTCTCTCCACCCGCGATGCCGTAAAGGGGGACCTTTTCGCGCTCCACTTCGTCGAGAGCAATGACGGATTCCTGCCGGTCCTCGTAGATGTCGATCATCTGCCGCAGGATGGGCCGGTCCGGGTTATTACTGCTGAGAAGGGTATCACCGAGGAGGAGGGCGAAGGGCTCGTGGCCCACGAAGGTGCGCCCGTAGGAGACGGCATCGCCGAGTCCGTTGAGCTCCTTCTGCCAGACAAAGTGGATGGAGGCCATGTCCGAGATGAGGCGGATCTGCTCGAGCAGCTTCGTCTTGCCCTGTTCTTCGAGCGCCAGCTCCAACTCGTTGGCGGGGTAGAAGTGTTCCTCGATGGCGCGTTTGCCGCGGCCGATGACCATGAGGATATCGGTGATGCCACTATGCACGCATTCCTCCACCACGTACTGGATGGTGGGGGTGTCCACAATGGGCAGCATTTCCTTGGGCTGCGACTTGGTGGCGGGCAGGAAGCGGGTGCCGAATCCGGCGGCTGGAATGACGGCTTTGGTGACGGGCATCGGGAGGAAGGGGCAACCGGGGCGGCTGGCCACCGGGATGCCGGAGGTATTGGAATCCTGCAGGATGAGGGTGGCAAGGAGGAACTGACCCGCGGGGGCAGGCTACTCCGTCGCTGCTATCGGCTTTCAGGTTCGATGATCGGCTTGATGACCTCCACTCCGAGCCTGCCCAGCCCGGTTTGAAGGGCCGCGAACATCTCGTCACCGTCGTAAGTTCCCACGATGGCTCCTCCGGAGCCGGTGAATTTGGCGGAGGCTCCCACCGAGCGGGCGGTTTCCACCATGGCCAGGTTGCCGTCCGACAGGCGATAGAGCGATTTGCGCAGGTCGAAGTTGCGGTCCAGAAGCGGCCCGATCCGGGAGCCCTTCCCGCTGGTGAGCAGGTCGCGGCATTGCTGGGTCAGATCGGCCCACTCTTCCATGGCGGCCACCACGTCGGGTTCCCTGCGGTGAAAGCGGCCGCGAATATCATTGTGGAAGACTTCCGTGCCCTCCGAGAGCCTCGTGCTGTAGGCGAGGTAGAGTGAAGGCAGGGTCTTGGGATCGAGTTGCTCGTAGGCACCGTGACCCATTTGCTCGAAGTGCTTTTCGGCGAAGTCCATGAAGACCACTCCTTCGTAGGCCTGGACCACACGGTCCTGCAGCCCGGCCGGGATGCGAAGCTCGTCGGTCTCCACGGAAAGAACGAGGTTGGCCAGAGTGGGAGGGGTGATGCTTACATCGTAGAACCGCATGAGGGCACGGAAGCAGGCGGTGATGATCGCACTTGAACCCGCCATGCCGACGTGGGGCGGAATGTCGCTGCTGTAACGGAGGGTAAAGTTCCGGGAGTGCAGGGAGATCCCGTTCTCCCCGCAGTGATCGTGGAAGCGTTTCACCGAGGCCTTGAGGAGACGCAGTCCGCCGTAGTAACCGAAGGTCCGGGTGTCCTCCACGAGATCGGACAGGCTCCCGAAGAGCATCTCGTCGCGGCGCGCAGGCTGGATTTCCAGATCAGGCGACTCCCAGAGGGAAACCCTGGCCGAGAAATTCCTCACGAGGAGGGAGATCGTCTTGCCGTGGAAACCGTCGGAAGGGTTCCCGATCAGGCCGGCACGAGGATACGAAGCGGTTTTGATGACCATCGACGGTAGTGGTCTACATCGTGGGGTCCGAATTGGGAATCGTGAAAATAATTGGATTTGTGCCAATCGGTCTCCATGGCAAGAGAGGGCATGGAAATGAAGGAGACCATCGATTGGGAGGGCAAGGGCCTGATTGGAGTGGTGCACCTGCAACCTCTGCCAGGCTCGCCGCGTTACCGCAGGTCGATGAGGGAGATCTGTGCAGCAGCGGTGGTAGATGCGCAGGCCTACGAGGAGGGAGGGGCGCAGGGCCTGATGATCGAGAATTTCGGAGACCTGCCCTTTACCCGCGGGGCGGTGGCACCCGAGACCGTGGCGGCCATGACAGTGGCGGCAGAGTCAATCAGGGCTAAGGGTGTGCAGCTTCCTCTCGGATTCAACGTTCTTCGGAACGATGCGTCCTCGGCGTTGGCCCTTGCCGCGGCCTGCGGAGGAGCGTTTGTGCGGGTCAATGTTCATACCGGAGCGGTGGAAGCGGACCAGGGGATCATCCAGGGAGAGGCCTACACCACGTTGCGCAAGCGCGCGGCGCTTTGTCCGGAGGTCCAGATCTGGGCCGATGTGCTGGTCAAGCATGCCGTGCCCATCGGGGATCTCGGAATCGAGGAAACTGCACGGGACACCTTTCATCGTGGACTGGCGGATGCCCTCATCGTGTCCGGAGTAGCCACGGGTGCGGCGACCGGAGTTGACGATTTGCGACGGGTGAAGGGGGCCTGCCCGGAAGCTCCCCTGCTGGTGGGCAGCGGGGTGCGGGCCGACAACGTCGGGGAGTTGCTGGAGTATGCCGACGGGCTGATTGTGGCGTCCTCCCTGAAGGTGGATGGAGTTCTCGCCAACCCGGTAGATGTGAAGCGGGTGAGAGACTTGAGGAAGGCGATGGGGTGAGTGGCTCCCCCGGTTCAAGGATGCGAATGCGCCGCGCCAGGCTCCGGATTCCTCTCAGGTGCGCGAGGGGCCTTTCGATCAATCAGTCCGCTGGAAACGGATTGGCGCTCGAGCGCAGGTTGATCTCTTCCGGTGAGTAGAGGCTGGAGAGGTGGTCTGCGCGGTGGCCGGAATCGGC
>JAAZXD010000408.1 GCA_014240355.1 Roseibacillus sp.
CCAAGGCTCTCCTCAACCTCATTCCTCTCCCTTGCTCACGAAATAGGAGAGATTCTCCAGCTCCAGGGCGAGATCCACGTTGTTGACAGTGACTGCTTCGGGGACCTGCAGCAGGGTAGGAGAAAAATTAAGAATTCCCTGCACCCCTGCATCCACCAGTTCGTTGGCGGCTTCCTGGGCCACTCCACCCGGAACACAGAGAATAGCCAGCTTCACCTCGTTCTCCCGCACGAAGCGAGCCACCTCATCCTGCCCGTAGACCGGAACAGAAATTCCCCGTGCAATTACCGTCTCCGGCACGGCGTCAAAGGCCGCCACCACTTCAAACCCCCCCTTCTCAAATCCACGGTAGCGCAGCAGGGCCACTCCCAGGTTTCCGGCCCCCACCATGACCACGGGCTGCAGTTGCTCCCGCCCCAGCACCTCCAGGATCGCATCCCGCAGCTCCGATACGGAATAGCCCAGCCCACGCTTTCCGAACTGGCCGAAGTAGGCCAGATCCTTGCGCAGCTGCGCGGGCTTCACCCCGGCCGCTCCTGCAAGTGCGGAAGAGCTCACCGTCTCCTTCCCGTTCTCCTGCAACTTGCTGAGGCCGCGCTGGTATATCGAAAGACGGTAGATCGCCTTCTTTGGAATCTCGACCTTTTCCACGCTCCTCCACAATCTCTTTCTTGCCCCTAAAGGTCAAGGAAAGGATAGAAAACCTCCCTGAGCTCCAACCGAGACGACACCGTTCCGGCTCAACCCGATCCCATCCGGCCGCACCGATTACCCATCTTCCCTCTCCTCATACTTTCATCTTCCCCTTCTTCCCTGCTGCCTCTTCACTGGGCTTACGTGAAGGACCTCAAGGATGGCATCCGCTCCCACGTCCGCATCGACTTCAAGGGGCAGGTGCACAAAAAGTTCAGGGGTCACCAAAAGGGTGAACGCTGTGAGAATGAGGCGCGTATCCTCAAGGCTCTCGAAGAGCGTGGCTGCCCCTACGTTCCCCGACTTCTGGAACACCGACCGGAAGAGCACTACATCGTCACCACCAACTGCGGACAACCCGCTCCCGAGATCTCACGCACCAAGTCCGATGCCCTTTTCGCCGACCTTGAGCGGGACTACGGCTTGCGCCACGATGATCCCGAACCCCGCAATGTCACCTACTGCCCCCGCCTCGGGCGTTTCTGCCTCATTGACTTTGAACTTGCGGAAATCCTTCCCGAACGCGGCGGCATCGAACGAGAGAACAGCGGGATCTGGAAGGTGACCTGGTGCTCCCTCTCAGAAGGCGGAACCATGCGCGACTCCAACGATGACGCCTACCTCGCCCTCGAAGTCAGTCCGGGAGGCGCACGCCGGTTCGAGGCCCAGGGCGAAGCCCTCCTTGAACCGTCGCATCTCGTCCTCGCCGTCTCCGATGGCATGGGAGGGGGCTCCGCGGGCGAACTCGCCTCCCGCCTGATCCTCGCCGCAGTCAAGCGAAAGGCCGGAGATCTATACGAGGCCCTTCACTGCCATGGAGAGGAAGAAGCCTCATCCGTGCTGCGCCAACTCATGCAAAACGCCCATGAGGGATTAAACGCCCTCGCCGCGGAGGAGTCCAATCTGCACGGGATGGGCGCCACTCTCACCCTCGTCTGGCTCAGCCCCGGACACCTGCATTTCGCCCACCTCGGCGACTCCCGTCTCTATCTCCACCGGGCGGAGAAAACCACCCAGCTCACAGCTGATCACACCCGGGCCTGGGGACAGTGGAACCGTGGAGAAATCAATGAGTTCGCCTACCGCGCCCATCCACGTCGCAGCGCCCTCTATGACGCCCTCGGGGGCGGTCACTCCGGAATTCACCCGCAAATCGAATCTCATCCCCTCCAGAACGATGACCGCCTTCTTCTCTGCACCGACGGTCTCATCGACGGGCTCTGGGAGCGTGGACTGGCAACGGAACTGGCCCGCCACGGTGAACCCACAGACCTGGCCCACAGGATCCTCACCCGGGCACGGGAAAACAGCCGCGACGACGATGCAACCCTTATCGTGGCCCAGATTGCCCAACTTTGAGCTTTTCGGCTCGCGTTTTTTACGCAGTTTGGCACGGCCACTGCTTCATATGAGTGCCTCCAAGGCCCCGCGACATGGCTCCGCTTTCCGGATCCGTGCCGTGTGATGTGCCGCGGTAATCGCAACCCGACTAGAACACGACATGCCCAAATATAAATTGGATTACATCTGGCTGGATGGATATACCCCCGTCCCGAACCTGCGGACCAAGTGCTGCGTAAAGGAATACGCCTCCTTTCCGGAACTCTCTGAACTACCCCTCTGGGGCTTTGACGGCAGCTCCACCGAGCAGGCCGACGGCAGCGATTCCGACTGCACCCTCAAACCCGTCGCCGTTTATCCGGACAAGACCAACGAACAACAGGCGCTGGTGATGTGTGAGGTCATGTTGCCTAACGGCGACCCGCACCCCTCCAACATGCGCGCCACCATCCTTGACGACGAGGGTGCCTGGTTCGGCTTCGAACAGGAATACTTCCTCACCCAGGATGGGCTGCCCCTCGGATTCCCCAAGGAAGGCTACCCCGAACCCCAGGGCGAGTATTACTGCGGCGTTGGATTCAAGAACATCGGCGCCCTCGGCCGCAAGATCACCGAGGAGCATCTCTGGCAGTGCCTTCACGCCGGCATCACCCACGAAGGCATCAATGCCGAAGTGGCCAAGGGGCAGTGGGAATTCCAGGTCTTTGGCAAGGGCTCCAAGAAAGCCGCCGACGATGTCTGGGTCGCCCGCTTCCTCCTTCTACGCCTCTGCGAACAATATGGTGTCGATATTGATTGGCACTGCAAGCCTCTCGCGGGGGACTGGAATGGATCCGGCATGCACTCCAACTTCTCCACCACTTACTTACGCGAGACCGGAGGCAAGGACTACTTCGAAGCTCTCATGGGAGCCTTCGAGGCCAACCAGGAAGAGCACA
>JAAZXD010000409.1 GCA_014240355.1 Roseibacillus sp.
TTCAACGGCTGTCGCAGGGGAAACCTGAACCCAGTCCGGCGGAAGCCTTCCAGGTTCCCTCCATGTTCCAGCGCGGTGGAGGAAGGGGGAATGCCCAGGTCAAGGTGACTCTTGAGGATGCCTCTGAGTTAACGCCGGAGAATGCGGATCGGATCCGGAGCCGGGAGAAAGATCTGATGTGGACAGACCCCGACAATCCCGAACAAGGGTTGGAGGGGTTGGAAGAGGTCATGGCCGAGAGCTCCCGCAGGGGGCCCTGGCTCACCAGTTACTCGGAAGCCCGGCGGACGGCCATGCGCGAGGGAAAACCCATACTCGTCTGGTTCACCGATACGCAGTTCAGTCCGCTCTGCCGCTCCCTGGATGCCGAGGTCTTCTCCAAGGCTCCGTTCAAACAGTGGGCGTCAGGATCGGTAGTTCGGGTGCGACTAGATTTCAATGTGAAGGGACGGAGTGGGGGACCAGGTCGCTCCGCAATGGACGACAGGGTGCGTAAAGAGAACTACCTGCAGGCTCTCAAGGAACGCTACAGGGTGCTGGGCCTTCCCACGGTGCTTGTCATGAACCCGGATGGGACCGTGGTGTCCCGCTACCGGGGCTACAAGAAGAGCTACTTCGACTTTTATCTGGCCCGGCTGAAGAACGATGCCGGGCGTGCTGTCCAACTTCACCGGAAGTGGCAGGATAGCATGGGACGGCGTGGCTACCGGGAGTGGAAGGATGCCCGGGGGCGGACAGTCTTTGCGAAGCTGGCCCGATACCGTGGAGGGGACATGATCCTGGTCGAACCTGATGGCAAGCGTCTCAGTGCAAAGGAAAACAATCTCTCCGGTGCCGACCGGGCGTGGATAGCAACCGCAAAGGCGAAAAGCGGTAATTAGATCATTTGTGATTGGTTATCGAGGCGGGGAGGGAGCACAGTCCCGCCGAAGAGGCGCAAAGAGCGCTTAATCATCAAACCTCCATGGAGAACGTTATCATTATCGGGACCGGTTGCGCTGGTTGGACAGCCGCCATCTACACGGCACGGGCAAACTTGGAACCCATCGTCCTTGCCGGGGATCAGATCGGCGGGCAGTTGACCACGACCAGCGAGGTTGAGAACTACCCGGGGTTCCCGGAGGGGGTGGATGGCTCGACCCTCATGTTCGGCATGCAACAACAGGCCGAAAAATTCGGAGCCAGCATCGAATACAGGACGGTAGACCGGGTCGACAGGGTGGATGACGGAACCTTCGTGGTGCACTGTGGGGAGGAGCAACTTGAAGCAAGGACTGTGATTGTGGCTACCGGAGCCCGTCCCCGCCTTCTTGGATTGCCCAACGAAGAGAATGGCAAGAACGGGTTGACCACCTGTGCGACCTGCGACGGGGCCTTCTACAGGGACATGCCGGTGGCGGTGATTGGAGGTGGAGACTCTGCCTGCGAGGAGGCAACTTTTCTCACCAGGTTCGCCACCAGGGTCTACCTCGTCCATCGGCGTGATGAACTCCGGGCTTCCAAGATCATGGCCGAGCGGGCGCTCGCCCATGAGAAGATTGAACCAGTCTGGAACAGCGAGCTCACAGCCTACCATCCCGGAGAGGATGGCAAGATGGAGTCAGTGAGCATCCGCAACCGGGAAACCGGGGAGGAGGGCGCCCTTGAGGTGAAAGGTGTTTTCATTGCCATCGGGCACGTTCCGAACAGTGGATTCCTCAATGGCCTCGCGGACCTCGACGAGAGTGGCTACATCCTCCAGCTTCCCGGAAAGACCGCGACAAAGACACCCGGGCTCTATGCCGCGGGCGATGTAGCGGATCATTATTACCGCCAGGCCATCACCGCTGCGGGTCAGGGATGCGCCGCCGCACTGGAAGCGGAGCGTTATCTTGCGGATCAGGAAGATTAGGAGAATCGAAGAAAACCGTACCACTTGATAAAAATGATGCGGAATTCCTGTCAGCTCTCCGCATGAGAGGAGCAGAAGAGCTGCCTTCCCACCCGTTTGCCAGTATTGGCAGCTGCTCCCCGTATAATGCCGTGAAAGTAGTGACAGCGACGGGGTTCAGCGGCATTATCACTCAGACGCATTGATATGACAGAATTGCTGATTGGCCCGGCCAGGAACACAGGATGCCGTGATATTGACGGTCTCTCGGAGGTAATTGTTGCTGCTGCAGCCGGACAACGAAGTCCCCTGGATGACATCCTCGATGCGGAGATGGTCGACGAGGAACCTTATATGCGAAGTCTCTCCGCAGCCCTTGGACTCCATTGGCTGGATGAGATCCCGGCGCCGCTTGAGCCTCTCCCGCTCAGGAAGATCTGCGGACCTCAGGTTGCCTTGCGCCACCGGATCCTACCGGTCGAGTTCGAGGGGAGCGAGGAGCATGGCACCGAGCGTCTCGTGATCGTAACATATGACCCGTTCAATCTCGCCGCCCGTCAGGCCGCGGTGCAGGCCGTGGACATGCCCATCGTGTGGCGGATGGCTTCACGGCGCAGGGTTCATGACGGTCTGCGCCGTCTCTACGGGGTTGGAGCCGACACGTTCGAGCAGATTCTGGAGGGCCGGGATCTCGACTATGACAATCTTGAGCAGAAGGACGAGGCCAGCGTAATCGACGAGGACGAGGACGAGGAGGCCAGCGTGGTCAAGTTCGTGAACCAGATTATCCGGGAGGCCCTCGACCAACGGGCCACGGATATCCATGTCGAGCCTCTTGCGGAAAATCTGCGCATCCGCTACCGGGTGGACGGTGTGCTGGTGGATATCGCAGTACCTGAGAACATCAAAGCCCTGCAAAGCTCGGTGATTGCCCGCCTGAAGATCATGTCCAAGCTGGACATCGCTGAGCGAAGGCTTCCCCAGGATGGACGGATCAAACTGACGCTCTCAAAAGGGCATGAGATTGACTTTCGGGTAAGCACGCTGCCCACTCAATTTGGCGAAAAAGTTGTTATTCGCGTATTGGACAGCAGCGGC
>JAAZXD010000040.1 GCA_014240355.1 Roseibacillus sp.
CCTTCTTTCTCTCAGCCTGGGGCGTACGCGACGGCTGATCCTCCTCCTCGGTATTTGGCCGATCCTGTTTTTCCCTGCCGCACCCGGCAAGGATTACGCACAGCAAAACCGCAAGGACTTTCATTTCTTCTTTTTCTTCTTCACGTTCACTTCATTCCATGGCTTTGCGCCCACGCGCCTGGCCCAGGCCTCGTAAGCACGTTGTAATTCCTTAACCTTCCCGGGCATGGCACTGGAGAGGTCGTTCAATTCACTGCGGTCCCTGCTCATGTCATAGAGCTCCCAGGGAGTGTCATGGATGGCGACCAGCTTGTAGTTTCCCCTGCGCACCGCACGGTTGCCCTCGTGCTCCCAGAAAAGCGTGCGGTCCTGCTTCCTGTCCCCGGCAAAAACAGGCAATAAACTCGTTCCCTCCATGCCCTCAGCTGGCAATCCCGCTACTGCAAGGCAGGTGGGTGCGACATCGATCAAGTGACCGGGCGCGTGGCGGAGTTCCCCCCTGGCCTTGACCTCGTCCGGCCAGTGCACGATCAGCGGGGTGGCCACTCCGCCCTCGTGGGTGTAGCGCTTGTACATCCGGAAGGGGGCGTTACTCAGGTTGGCCCAGCCGCGCCCGGAACTCGAGGACCAGCCTCCCCGCCTCGCCCACTCTGCGTAATTGTCCACGCGGGTTTCGGGATGCTTGCCACTCTTGGCGGAGAGGCCGCGCCAATCGTGCACGCCCGTACCGGGCACCCCGTTATCGACCATGAACAGAATCAAGGTGTTTTCCAGTCGCCCTGCCGACTTCAGTTTTTCCACGATACGGCCAATATTCTGATCCATCCGGTCAATGATGGCGGAGTAGAGTGCCATCTTGAAATCCAGCTCATCACGCAGCTTGGCATCGTAGGTTTCCCACCTGGGAACGTCCAATGGCGAGAGCGCCCATTCTTTTTTGATCAGTCCCAGCTTCACCATCCGGGTGTACCGCTCCTGGCGAAGTTTGTCCCAGCCCACGTCCCGAAAGCGGCCGCGGTATTTCCTCGTGTCCTCGTCCCGTGCGTGCAGTGGAAAATGGGGCGCGTTGTAGGCCAGATAGAGGAAAAGGGGCTGGTCGGCGTGCTTCTCAAAGGCTTCGTCCATGAAATGCAGGGCATAGTCAGTGAAGACGTCCGTGGTGTACCACTCCTGTTTCGGGTGCAGATGGTTGGTGGGGGTCTCGGTGCCGGGCAGCACCTCCTTGTCATCCAGGAAGACCTGGCAATGCTTGAGAACGGTAAAGTAGGAATCAATAAAGTTGCGCGTGCCGTAAAAGCGGTCAAAGCCGCGGGCTACCGGCGATTGGGCGGGCTCAGTGCCAAGGTGCCACTTACCGGTCATCATGGTGCGGTAGCCGCCCTTCTTCAGGCGCTCGGACAGAGTCGGCACATGGGGCAGGATGGTGCCGCTGTAGCTGGGAATACCCCGGTCCCTGGCCATATGGCCCATGCCCGCCTGGTGCTGGTAAACCCCGGTAAGCAACGCAGCACGCGAGGGACAACAGCGACCGGTGTTGTAAAACTGGGAAAAGCGCAGGCCATTGGCGGCAAGCTTGTCCAGAACCGGCGTCTCGATCTCACCACCATAACAGCCGAAATCCGAGTAGCCGGCATCATCGGCCAGGATCACAACGATATCCGGCTGTTTCCGTTTCCCCCCGACTACCGTGAGGGGCAGCAGGAACACGAGAAGGGCAAGAAGGGTGACTTTCACGAATTGAACAGATTACTTGATGGTCATCTGCAGGTTCGAGAGCACGCCGTTGATACGGCTCCCTGGGGCTTCGGGGTCCACCGGATTCGCATCATCATGACCGATACAGAGATTCTCCTGCGGGTGCTTGTTTAGAAGACCGTGCGATTTTGCTTCGACAGATTTCTCACCAACTTGGATTGAGAACTTTTCCCTGGTGAGGGAGGCGGTGATCTCCATTTTTTCTCCCGGTGAGCCAAATGCGATTTTTTGCACGGCGGTTGTGCCGAGGCGGAGGGCAAAGATCAGATTGCCATCCTTGGCGTAGAGTGCGTAACCCACCGCGGAGCCCCCATGGGCCAGGATGATGCCATTGGGGGTTTTGCCGGGCTCAATTTTCACGGTGATCTGAATAGTGAAGGGTTTGCCGGCCATGTCGGGTAACGAGGTGCTGGCGTAGGTGTCACCCAGTTTGGCCTTGTCCCAGTTGATGGGCTTGACCGGCTTCCTGGTTTTTCTGGCGGGTCGCTTGCGGCTGGTGGTGGGATAAAGCGTTACCGGATTCTGCACCGTCCCCGCTGGTCGTTTATTGGCGGAAATGTCGGCGGTGATTTGCGTCGCCATTTTTTCCAGTTTTCCGACGATGGCGGGGTTCTCTTCCGCGAGGTCGGTTATTTCGCCGATTTCTTTTTCCAGGTTGTAGAGGCGGCCTCCCCTGGCCAGGTCCGCA
Organism: Roseibacillus sp.; assembly: GCA_014240355.1. GTDB lineage: Bacteria > Verrucomicrobiota > Verrucomicrobiia > Verrucomicrobiales > Akkermansiaceae > Roseibacillus_B. The sequence goes on from JAAZXD010000040.1 coordinate 2,444, forward strand.
TCGCGCTGGCGAATTCCCATGCCGAGGGATTGACCGGTGAGAGCCAGTTTCCATGGCCCCTGCCGGATCGCCTGCAATTTGGTGCCCTGAAAATAATGCCAGGTATTACGTGGGGACGTTTCGGTTTTGCCGAGCATCCACGTCGATACGTCCATTCCATCAATCTTGATGTCTTTTCTGACTTTGCCGCCAGCCAGTGAAACGAAGGTGGGGAGCACATCGGTGGTGCCGGCGATGCCGGCAGATTCAGTGCCGGGGGCAATGGTGCCGGGCCACCAGGCGATGGTGGGTTCGCGCACGCCACCTTCCAGCGTGCACCCCTTGCTGCCGCGCAAGGGGCCGGATACCCCCCCGGCCTTGCCCTTGGAAGCCCACGGGCCGTTGTCACTGGTAAAGAGGACAAAGGTATTCTTTTCGATCTGCAGTCGTTCCAGGGTTTTGAGTAGCTGTCCCACACTCCAGTCGACTTCCTCCACCCAGTCGCCGTAGGTGCCATTCCTGGATTTGCCGACAAAATCCGGATGAGGATAGAGCGGCACATGCATGGCGGTGTGGGGCAGGTAGAGGAAAAAGTTTCTGTCCGCCTTGCTGCTGGTCTCAATGAATTTCACCGCTTCCTCGGTGTATTCACGGGTGACGCGCCGCTGGCCTTCATCCTCGAGTAACGCAGCCACTTTTTCGTCCCGCATCAGAGGATGAACCCGCTTGCCATTGGCTGTGGCGGTGCGGCCCATGTCATTGGAGTAGGGGATGCCAAAGTAGCCATCAAAACCCTGGCGTGTAGGCAAAAACTCCCGTTGATCCCCCAGATGCCATTTGCCTACGCACATGGTGGCGTAGCCCAGGTCCTTGAGGTAATCGGCCACGGTGTGTTCATCGGGGTTGAGCCCGTTGCGACCGGCAGGAAAAAATACGCCGGGGACACCCACGCGTGGCGCATAACAACCGGTCATCAATTGCGCGCGCGAGGCCGAGCAAACCGGGGCGGCATAGAAACTGGTGAGCTTACGGCCCTCCCTGGCCATGCGGTCGAGGTTTGGTGTGCGGTTGAGTTTGGAGCCGTAGGGGCCAATATCGCCATAGCCCATGTCATCAATGAAAATGAGGACCAGGTTCGGCGTTTCCTTTGCTGAGAGGGAAAAGGCAAATAGTGCCAGGAAGGTGATAAGAAGTTGTTTCATGCGCTGGGTGAGTCGGGCGGTCTGGTTTCTGGTGCCGCGAGTTCGGAGAGGTCGACCTTGCTCGTTTCCGTGATGCGTACTCCCAGGCGGCGCGACACGATTCCGAGGGAGCGATCGGCGTCGTCGGTCAGGAGAACGGAGAGAGAGCCTGCCCCGTCTGATTCGTTGCGGGTGTTCCTCTGGTCCAGGCTCTTTGCCAGGGTGAGGGCGGTGGCGGTGGGAGTGTCGACGACAGGCTTGCCGAAGACCCGGGCGATTTGATCTGCCAGGAGGGGATAGTGGGTACAGCCCAGGATGAGGGTGTCGCACGCATGGAGGCGGGTGGGCTCAAAGTAGTGTTGCAGGATGTCCGCGGTGAAGGGTTTATCGATGCAGTCCTCCTCGATCAGGGGGACCAGCAGGGGAGTGGCTACCGATACCACCTCGGCGGCGGGATTAAGCCGTTGGATGGCACTGCGGTAGGCGTCGCTCGTGATGGTGGCCCGGGTGGCAATGACCCCGATGGGGGCGGAACCGCTGAGTTCCAGCGCGGCCTCGGCACCGGGTGTGATCACCCCGGAGACCGGGAGGGAGGTCCGGGCGGCCACCGCCTCAAGGGCGACTGCGGAAGCTGTGTTGCAGGCAATAAGAATCTCCTTCACGCCGATGTGCTCAAGGTGGGCCGCGATCTGGGTGGCGTATTCGGTGACCGTGCCCGGACTGCGGGACCCGTAGGGGACGCGGGCGGTGTCGCCGACGTAGACGATATCCTCGTTGGGGAGGTGCTCCTGGATGGCGTTGACCACCGTGAGCCCGCCGATGCCGGAGTCAAATACGCCGATGGGGAGGGAATTCATGAGGGAGAGGCCCGTGGTTACTTCGGTAGCTTGATTCGTGCGTTAAGGATAAGAACGGTGGAGCCTCCGCGGCTGAGATTCTGGAAGCCGATGTGTCCCTTGCGGGGGCGTTCCCGGAAGGCAGGGCCTTTCCTGATCATGAACGAATCCTGACCCAGGGAAGGCCGCAAGCCGATGGCAAAAGCACATTCCCAGTTTCTTTTCGGCGGGCCCTGCTGTTGCCCCGGCCTGGAGGCCGGAGCAGGCAACTTGACACTCGCGCTATGCGGGCGGATGCCCTAGGAGGAAAGGGCCATGAGACCTTTCCTGTTGCTCGCCCTCGCAGGGTCCCTCACTCCGGTCCTTCCTGCCGCTGAACTCGTGTGGCCGGGGCTGCTCGGCCCCCAACGCAACTGGTGGGTGGACCACTTCAAGGTTCCGGTCCGCTGGCCGAAGCAGTTGAAGAAGGGTTGGAGCGTGGAAGTGGGGACGGGTTATGGCACGCCCCTGGTGGCCGGGAAGCGCGTCTACCAGCATGCCCGTGAGGGGGAGGAAGAGGTGCTTTGGTGCCTTGACTTGGAGAGTGGGAAGAAGGTGTGGCGCAAAAGTTATCCCACCCCTTTCAAGATGGGCGGGGGAGGGGAGCGGCATGGCAAGGGGCCCAAGTCCTGCCCGGTACTCGCGGACGGACGCCTCTTCACCTTGAGTATCACCGGGGTGATTCACGCTTGGGATGCCGAAAGTGGGAGCCTGCTCTGGCGCAAGGATTACGGTGGGAAGTGGGAGAAGGGAAACAAGCCCAACTGGGGCGTAGCCACGTCGCCCATCGTGGACAGGGATCGTCTTATCGTACACCTTGGCAATGACGGGGCTGGCGCGCTCATGGCCTTTGATGTGAAATCCGGCAGGGAAGTGTGGAAGCAGGGGGAGCATGGCACCTCGTATTCCTCGCCGCTTCTGGTGGAGATCGCGGGAGTGCGGCAGGTGGTGCAGTGGAACCACGAGACCCTCGCGGGAGTGGAAAGCAGGACCGGGAAGCTGCTTTGGGAGTATCCCGCCCCGCACCGCAGTCATAACCAGAACATGCCCACACCCGTCTTTCATGAGGGACGGATCCTGCTCGGAGGGGAGAACCGGGGGATCAAGTGCCTGGAACCCGTGCTCAAGGACGGCAAGTGGTCGGTGAACCGGCTCTGGCACCAGCGGAAGGTGGCCCTCGACATGAGCACCGCGGTCATCAACGGCGACCACCTCTACGGGATGTCGCATTTCAAGATGGGACAGATCTTCTGTCTCGATCCCCGGGATGGTGCAATCCGCTGGCTCAGCGAAGGGAGGATTGGGCAGAACGTGGCTTTTCTCGCCCTCCAGGGTCATGTCGCGGCCCTCCGGGCCAATGGGGAGCTCCGCATCATTGCGGCTGATCCGGCGGGCTACCGGGCCCGGGCGGCCTACCGGGTCGCACCCGACCAGAGCTGGGCCCCTCCGGTCCTCCTTGATAGTCAGCTGCTCATCAAGGACCTCAACCGGCTCACCCTCTGGTCCTTTGGCCGCTGAGCCGATTGATCCCGCGGGACATTGAATTTATAACATCCTCCTTATTTGCGCAAAATTGTCAGCATGAAATCCTTGCCGAATTTCTTACGCGCATGTCTGGGTTTGCAGGTTCTGATCCTCTGTTCGTCCCTGCTGAACGCCAAGAAAGTCACGTTCTCTCCGCATACATTTACCATTCCCGACGGCTACACCTTGAAGCTGGTCGCTGCGCCGCCCCTTGTGCAGAGGCCCATTCACATGTGCTTCGATGAGAATGGCGTACTCTACGTCACGGATAGCTCCGGGAACACGGATAAGGCCCCTGCTCAACTCAAGAACCCAAGTCATCGTGTGTTGCGGTTGGTCGATCAGGATGGCGATGGTGTCTTTGATCGATCGACCGTCTTTGCCGAGCGCCTCCCTTTTCCGGAGGGCATCCTCGTGCATCAGGGCGCGGTTTATGTGGGGGCCCCTCCACATATCTGGAAACTTCGCGATACGAATGGAGATCACACGGCCGATGAGCGGACGGTCTGGTTCGACGGTGGATCAATCGAAGGTTGCGGCAACGATCTGCACGGACCCTATCTGGGGCCGGACGGATATTTCTACTGGTGCAAGGGCGCGTTTTCTCCGCAGAGCCATGTGCTCGGTAATGGGAGGACGTTTAAATCAAGCGCCGCACATGTCTATCGCGCCAGACCCGACGGCAGCGGCCTGGAAGTGGTGATTACAGGGGGAATGAACAATCCCGTGGGGCTGGCATTCAGCAGGACGGGGGAGCGGTTCTTGAGCGGCACCTTTTTTGACCTGTCCGGTCCCGGGAAACGGGACGGCATTCTCCATGCCGTCCATGGAGGGATCTACGGCAAGAAGAACGATCGCGTGCTCGCACCACATCCCAGTTCGGGAGGGTTGCTGCCGATTCTTGCCCAAATGGGTCCCGCGGCTCCATCGGGGATCGTGATGCCTGTAAGTGATGTGCTCGGTCTCCGGGGTGATTTGCTTTGCGCTGACTTCAACCTGCGACGCCTGTCGAGGCACAGGCTGTCCCGGTCCGGATCGACCTACTCCGCAGAGACGAGCGTCTTTCTTGAGAGTGATCAGACCGATTTTCATCCCACTGATGTGATTGAAGATGCGGATGGCAGTCTCCTCGTGGCGGATACGGGCAGTTGGTACATGATCTGTTGCCCGACCTCGAAGGTGGCCAAGCCCCATGTCCTGGGCGCCATTTATCGGGTCCAAAGAAAGGGGGCGCTCACGCCCGGAAACTCCCGGGGCCTCGAACTGGACTGGGGTAAACCTCAAATCAGCTGGCTTTCTGATGGGCGGCCCGCGGTGGTCAAACGGGCTATCGATGCCCTTGCGAAGGCGGATAACTTCGATGCATTGCGCACGGCCAAGGCCCGAATCCCCGCCCTCTGGGCCCTGCATCGGATCCCGGGGCAGGCGGCGCGAGCGGTGGTGCGGGAATTTCTAAGCGAGGCAAATCCGGAGGTGCGCGCGGCGGCGCTCCACAGCGTGGGGCTGTGGCGCGATCCAGCCGCAGTGGAGCCGTTGATTGGCCTGCTTGGTGGTGATGCCCGCCAAAGTCGACTGGCAGCCATGGCCCTGGGCCGGATCGGTGATCGCCGGGCGGTGAAACCTCTGGTGGCGGCCGGCTCAAAGAAGATGGATGCGTTCTTGAGGCACGCCATCATCTATTCGCTCTACGAGATCGGAGACACCCGGAGCCTTTCCGAGGATGATCCGCTGGGAAGGCAGGTTCGTCTCATGCACGAGCTTGGCGAAGCGGATCCCGCGCCCCAGGCCATGCCGAGGATCCAGCTGGCGGATGCCGTCGAGTCCGATCCGGAAGCGGTGGCTCTTCAACAGACGCGTCTCAAGGAGCTGTCGGCCCTGTTGCCGGAGGGAGATCCGGATCGAGGAGAGAAGCTATTTCACAATGCTTCCAAATCCTTGTGCATCACCTGTCACGTCATGGGGGATCAGGGAGTGAAGTTCGGTCCTGACCTGACCGGAATCGGGTCCATTCGCAGTGAAGAGGACCTTCTGGAGGCGATCGTCTATCCCAGTTCATCGATTGCCCGTTACTACGAACTGGTGACGGTGCAGACCAGGAAAGGAGAAACAGGGGGCCTGATCCTGAGGGATACCGTGGATAAGATGGTCCTCGCGCCGGCGCCCGGATTGGAAAATCCGGTGCCGATTCGGGACATCAAAGCGGCAAAGTATTCGAACATTTCGTTAATGCCCCGGGTTTTTGACGGCCTCTTGAAACCTGGAGAAATTGCCGACCTGGTGGCTTATTTGAAAGCGGCCAAGTTGCCTGCCGCCTTTGCTTCCACGGAGGGGAATGCAGGCAGGGAACAGGAAATACCCCCGCATCAGCCGGTGGATTTGCCAGGTCTGCACGCCTACGCGCAGAAGAGCATTGCGGCGGGTGAGGAAATCGAGTTTCGAGTCAGCAGCAGCGTCCCTTACGACCTGAGCGTCGTGCAACTGGGGCAGGATCCCGAGAGCCGGGACAAGGATCCGGTGCTGCAAACCTTTCGGGTCGAACAACCGCAGGCCCAGGCGATCCATCCGGGGTCCTACGTGCATGTGGCCAAAGCTCTACCTGTCGAGAGACGCTTGTCGCAGCTGACCCTGGAATGCTGGATCCGCCCATTCAAGTTGACCGGCTGGCAGGGCTTGATCACCCAGCACGATTATCCGGAACGTTGTGGAGTTGGGTTGTTTCTTAGCGAGGGGAGGATCGTCTTTGGCACCGGGGCAGGAGGGATTTACGATCAGGCCGCCTTTCACCAGACCGAGCCCGGGTTGATCAAAGCCCAGCAATGGCACCACCTCGTTGGTTGCTGGGATGGGAAGAAAAAACGGGTTTATGTGAACGGCAAACTTGTTGCCGAGTTCCCCTTCGCCGGAACAGTAAGACCTGGCGAGACCGCCCTGCGCATCGGGGCCTATGGTCAAAAGGGAACGGCGGTGAACTTCTATAACGGCGACATCGCGATGTGTGCTATCTATGACCGGGCTCTAAGTGAGGATCAAATCAGGAAACGTTTTTCCGGTCGCGGCTTGAGCGTTCCCAGGGATGACCGCCTGCTGGCCTGCTGGCCGTTCACCGAGGAACGGGGTGTAGAAGTAGCCGATACGAGTGATTTTGGACGCAATGGCAGGATCATCAACCGGGGAACCTGGATGATCGGCGGCCCGACCTTTGATGCGGCGGCGATCGGCCGACACGATACGGCATACGATCCGACCAAGGATGCCAGACGAGGTCACGGGCTCCGCCTGGCCACTGACGAAATATACAATGCCCGTTGGAAGGTAAGCCATCGATTCCGTGTTCCTGCCCATGCCAAGTCGGGCGTCTACGCCGGACGCTTCGATTTCCAGTTGAACGGCAAACCGATGCGCTACCATGCCTCCTTCATCGTGCGGCGCCCCGAGGCCAGGCCGAAGGCGCCCCTGCTCGTTCTCGTTTCATCAAATACCTGGCTGGCCTACAATTCGACTCCCTTTCCGGTGAATCATGGGCCGGGCCTGATCAACATGGGGACGGGTGGATTGGGCAACAGCCACCCGGGAGCGCCCAGGTACAGCTGCTACAGTGATCACCACAACGGCCAGCCGACCTATAAGATCGGCATGAAAGTGCCCTGGCCGGCGGGCGGGCCCAACAAGACCTATATCGGCGGAGGCTACAGCCATCTGCTCCGTGGCGAGCGCTTCCTGCACCTCTGGCTGGACGACCACGGCTACCACTACGATGTCATCACCGACCACGACCTGGACCGTCACCCGGAAATATTGAATGGCTACAAGGCGGTCTGCATCAACGGACACAGCGAATACTGGTCAAGCCGCGCCTACGACGGTCTTGATAACTATCTGAAGGCCGGTGGGGCGGCGGTGGTGATGTCAGGAAACACCATGTTCTGGCGGGTGAGCTTCGACGACAGTGGCGAGGTGATGGAGTGTCGTAAGTTCGGGAAAAGTATCGGGGGCCGGGCCCGGGCCAAGGTGGGCGAACTCTACCATAGCCACGATTTCAAGCGCGGGAGCCTGATGCGTTTCTGCGGCTACCCCGCATGGAAGCTGGTCGGGTTGACCTGTGCCGGGTGGGGTGGCTTGAACTTCAAGCCCTATCACGCTGATCTGCCGGATCATTTCCTTTTCAACAAACCCCACAAGATCGACCTGCAAGAGGGAGATCCCTTCGGGTTCGTCAACAAGAGCATCGGTGCAGTCGGTCACGAGTACGACGTGCGCCTCTCGACGTTGCTGAGGGCGACCAGGAATCCGGCCCTGAAAGGGCTGGCAGAACCGAAGGGGATCGTCACCATCGCCAGCAGCCAGGACAAGCGGAACATCCTTGATTTCAATGCCGAAGCGCACCGGCCAAGGGCGGGAGATGAGCAGACCATTGCGGAGATCATCTATTGGGACCGGCCTGAAGGGGGACAGGTTTTTCACACCGGTTCAATCGCGACGGCCTGGGCCATGTATCATGACAAGGCCCTGAGCGCGCTGGTCAGGAACGTGTTGCATCACTTTGGAGTGGAGCCGAAGAAACAACCATGAATGTGATCCGGGGAACGTGATTCCACGGGAGACCATTCCCTGTTCCGTTGCCTTTCATGTAATCTTCCCTAGGGTTGATCTGTTATGCATGTAAGAGGTTCTTTGGCTTGCTTCATTACAGCCTCTCTGGCCTTGCTCCTGGGGGCCTGTGAAAAGCCCGCCAAGGAAGAGAGCCGGAACCCGGACGGCGCGGAAGCAAAGGAAAATACGCAATCCTTTGCCACTCTGCCCCTGCTCTGGCAGGAAAAAGGCGCTATCGAGGAAGCCACGGAGGACCTGATGGCACTGCACGTTGCGATGCAGCGTTACCTGGAGGCAAACGGTGACATCTGGCCCCGGGCTCCCCAGCTTGTAATGGATGAGGTTGTCAAAGAGCATCCTGACCACGATGCCCACCTTGTAGAGCCCAATGCCGATTCCCTGGCTGCCTACCGAAAGTTCTGGGAGGACACCCTCAAGCCCTTTGGTGCCACAGCCCAACATTGGCAGAATTCCCACCCGGATTTATTTAATCCCCCTTTTTATAAGGCTAACCGGTTTACCCGGGAAAAGGGAGCCGCCTATGGGAAAAATCACGGGAACAAAGCACTGCGGTGGCGATTCGGTGAAGTGGTGTGGTTCACAATTGAATACGGGGTGGGGCCCGAAAAAATATTTATCACGGCATCCGGGCGGGTGAAGAATACGGATACGAGCGCGGATCACCTCATCAAACTGCCGACTGATTCAAGGCCCCAGTCCCTCACCCAGACCGCTGGCAACCTGATCAAGGTCAACATTCGTCACAACGGTGCCATGGTCGTGATGGGCCAGCAGGTGACCGAGGAAGGTCTCACCAAGTGGATCAACGAGAGGTTCGAGAAAAACCCCGATCTCAAGGTCCTGATCCGCTGTGACAAGGAGTCCAAGCACCTCTACCTTGCCAACGTGATGTCCATCTGTCGTTACGTCGGGGTTCCGAAGGCGAACATCGCAATCAGAACCGAGAAATAGAGGTCACGTGGGGCTATTCCTCGCGTCCGAGGTGTTTCCCAAGGAAGGCAAGGAGGGACGGCAGCTCGATCACGTGGCCACCCTCGTGGGCGAGGAACTCCAGGTGTTCCGGGGCGCCAAGGACCTCGTAGATGGGCTTGATGTCGGCGAGGGCCTCGCGGGCGAGGGGGACGGTGAACCAGGTGGGGCGTTCCTGCAGGCCGTTCTGGCACATCAGGGGGCGGGGGGCGGTGAGGGCGTAAATGTCGGAGAAGTCGGCGAGCGTGCGCAAGCCGGGAAACTTCCAGCAACGGCAGTGATTTTCCTCCAACTGGTCCATGCGGGTGAGGAAGCCGGCGCTCATAGTGGCTGCGATGCGCTCGTCCATGGCCGCCAGCCACATCGCCATCTCGCCGCCGAGGGAGTTGCCCGCGCAGCCGATGCGCCCGGGATCGACTTCCCTGCGGGAGGCCAGGAGGTCGACGCAGCGCATGAGATCCCAGAGGCGTTCGCCCATCATGGAGCGTTCCTGCTCGCGCACACTGTGCTGGCTGATTCTGGTGGAGACGGTGACGTAGCCTTTCTCCGCAAGCAGGGTGGCGAAGCCGCGGCCTTGGTAGCACGAATGCCGCGTCCCGCTGTGTCCCGCGATGGCGACCACCGCGGGGCAGGTTCCCGCTACAGCCGTGGGGACGGTCAAGACCACCTTGATGCGGCTGTCTGGTGTGCTGTTGATTTCCATCTCGTGCAACACGAACGCGCCCTTGTCCTCGGAGGAAATCGTCCTGGGGTTGAGCGGGAGGCGGGTCTTGTGGGCTACGAGGTCTTCCATCTTCAGCAACTGGAGGAACGATCCGCGTAGTTCCCTCTGCCAGGCCAGCGCCCCCTTCCGGGTTCCCGGGGTGTATTTCCCGGCTCGCAGGACGGGAACCGGGAGATTCTTCGGAATGACGGCCCGGCCTGGTCGGGGGGTGGCCTGGAAGTAACCGAGGGGCTTGTCGTTTCCATCCGCGATGAGCCAGTTGGAATTGGCGGTTGTTTTCTGTTCGCGGGTGCCGCCTGCTTCCAGCTCCCCGTAGGCCTTGAGGGTTCCGTTGTACTTCACCCAGAAGATCTTCACCGGGCGATCGGTCCGGTTGTGGATGGTCAGGCCGGTGGGCGGACCGGCAATGGTGCCGGGAGGCAGTCCCGCCGCGAGGGCGTGCCAGGGAAGATCGTCCGGGGTGGGGGCGGGAGCATCTTCCCCCTGCGCGGCCAGGATGGGGGCCAGGGTGAGCAGGATGAAGGCGAGGCGCATCACGAAGGGACCCTGCCTACCAGAACCGGCCCCTCGTGGGGAGGCGATTCGCCTCCCGGTCTCTCTGGTGACCGGGACCCTCCGTTTCCCGTCATCGGATCAGGTGGCAGTTTCTTCTTTCGGGGGCTGCTGATTTGTTGCTAGCTGGACGGACCATGAAATCAGTTCTGTTCGCCCTCGCTTCTGCCCTCATCCCCGGGACCTGTGTCCTGGCCGACCACCACGAGTTCAAGACCATTTACGACGGGAAGGATCTCTCCAACATCAAGACCAAGGGGAACTGGAAGATCCAGAAGGACGGATCCCTCTACCTTGATCCGCGGGAGGGGGAGAAGGGCTGGACCCGCTACGGCTCCTATCTCTGGCTCAAGGATGACTTCAAGGATTTCACCGTCGACTTCGAGTACAAGCATCCCAAGGGCGGAAACTCCGGGCTCTACTTCCGCATTTATGACGAGTCAGATGCCACCGCCCACGGATTTGAGGTGCAGATTCTCGACTGCTTCGGGAAAAAGAAGCTCGGCCCCCATGACCTGGGAGGCGTCATCGGCACCGCGGGTCCCCTCGTCAACGCCGCGAAAAAGCCGGGCGAATGGAATCGCATGGTGGTGACCCTGAAGGACAACAAACTCACCGTGGTTCTCAACGGGAAGAAGGTCC
>JAAZXD010000410.1 GCA_014240355.1 Roseibacillus sp.
GCGGGGTTACCTCGCCGGTACGTTCGTGCTTCATCTCCCCCTCTCCGGCATCCTTGGCGATCTCGTAGAGCGGCTTGGCTCCCTCTACTGCGGTTCCGCCAATGTTCTGCTTGGGGGCATTTTTGCCGTCCCTTTCCAGCTTCACCCGGGAAAAGTAGGCTGCGATCTCATAGTACTGGTTCTGGGTCCACCGCTCGAAGGGATGATCATGGCACTTGTTGCAGTTGAAGCGGGTCGCCAGGAAAAGGTGCGTGGTATTCTCCATCAGGAGGTCCGGATCGCGATGTATCTTGAAATAGGACGCGGGCGGGTTTTCCTTATTCGATCCACTGGCGGTGAGTATCTTACGCACAAAAGTGTCATAAGGCGTGTTGGTCTCCACCTCCTTGCGGATCCACTCCCGATAGATCTTTGCTCCCTCCCCTCCGAGGAACTTACTGTTCACCATGAGCATGTCGGCCCACTTGTTTGTCCAGTGCTGCACAAATTCAGGAGAACCTATGAGATCATCGATAACCTCCTCCCGCTTGGTTTTCGAGTCGGTGGGATCCGCCAGGAACAATTTCAGTTGAAGCGACTTGGGCGGCAACCCGGTTAAATCAAGATAAACCCTTCGGATGAACTCTTCATCGCTGCAAAGGTCGCTCGGCAGGATCTTCATCCGCTGCCACTTGGCGGCCACCAGTCTGTCGATTTCTCCCCAGGCTGGTTGCTCGACCCACTCGAACCCGCTCCGATCTCCCATCACTGTCAGAGTAGTGGCCGCGTACGCACCTTCGTAGCGCGCCAGCACAGGCGCTTCTCCCCGGCGCAGGGTAGTCATCAATCCATAATCGTCATGGATCGCCACGTCCTGATTGGCACCCTCGACGAACGATTCGCGCGTCACATCACGCGTCGAACCATCCGCATAGGTTGCTACCACCCGTATCTGCTGCTGCCCGCCCACTTCCTGGATTACGGGGTTCTTCGGAAACACCTCGATCGACTTCACTACCGGCTTGGGGTCGGCCAAGCTTGAGCCATTGGCGATCCAGTCGCGGATAATCTGGTAATACTCCGAATGCGGTTGGGTCACCTGCTGCCCCTCGTGGGGAACCGCTCCGGTTGCCTTCAGGAGCATGAGACTATCGTCGGGAGAGGCGTAATTCACACGCCGGGCCGAAATATCATCGCTAAAGGCCCGCACATCGAAGAGCGGATCGTAGCCGCGGAGGGAAAGCTTAAATCCATTTTTCCCATCCTTGGAGCCATGACAGGTTCCCGCATCACAACCCATCCGGCTGAGCACCGGCTTAACATCCCGCACATAGTCGGGAATGCGGTGTTCCTTCACATTCGTAACCATCACCTTCACCTCGGCCCTGTGGTTGCCTAAATTCACGGACAGCATTCCCTCCCCGTCCCTGATGGGCTGAACCCTCCCCCGCGGAGTCACTTCCAGGAGTCCGCCCGCCCCCTCCACCGACACCTGCCGAGTCACATCGGATTTCCCTCCCTGTTTCAAAACCGCCGTCACCAGGAGCTGCACATACTGGGTGGACTTGTCGAAGACGATCTCACCGGGTTCCAGGGACAGGGAAATGATCTCGTCCGCAGAGATCCTGCGCTCGTTGAGTTCTGCGTGCTTTCCGCGTTTCCGATTGAGTGGCTTCTGCTCTCCTTTTTCACGCTGGGCCACGACCTTGGCTCCTTCCACCTTTACGGGCACAAAATCGCCCTTCACCTTTCCGTTCTCCACTTCAATGAAGCGTACTTTTCCATCTGCCCCGGCTGCCGCAAGAATCTTGCCGTCAGGAGAAAACGCCAGCGAGAACATCTCCGTTTCCGGCACAACGACGGTATGAAGCACGTTCACTTCGCGGGCCCAGTATTCCTCCAGTTTCTGCTTCTCTCCTGCGTTAGGTGTCTTGTTAAAGATATTCTTGATGTCCCCTGGAATGCCACTGTCGTATTCGGAGTTGTAGATGGTGATCGTTCCTCCACCATTCAGGCTGCTGACTCCCGCCGCCCGTTTCCCGTCTCTATTGAAGGAGAGGTCCCAGATGCGCCCCGGCATACGTGGGAATTTGCGAACCACATTGGCGTTGTCCCCAATCTTACGCGCAGTCTGCCGCTTCAGGCGGAAGACCTGTGGCTGTCCATCGGAACCACCCACCAGGACCTCGTCCTTCAATGGATGACCCGCCACCGCCGCTATCCCGCACTTCAACTCCCCAGGCGTAATAGAGGTAAGGTTATCGATGAGTCTCTCAGTTTCCACCTCGGTGTGCTTGGCGGTCATATCGCGCCCCACGCTGATCACCTGCTTGCCATCGCGGGAGAAGACGGAATCGAGCACCCAGTCGTTATGCCCCCCCATGAAAAGGACCTGTTTTCCGTCCGAAACCTTGACCGCGCGAAGGGTGTTATCGCTGCACCCGAAGGAAACCAGCTTGCTGTCCGGAGACCAGGCGATCCCGTAAACCGTGTCGTAGGTCACCGGCACCGAGACCTTGAGCGTCTGCTTTGCTACATTCCATACCTGGACCTCACCCATCCGGCCTGGCAACCCCCCGGTTGCCGCCACCATGCTGCCATCCGGCGAGAAGGCCACGCTTTCAATGCGCTCGGACAGTCCAACCAACCGTGCCACCAACTCGCTTCCGTCCGCCTTATGGATGAGGATCTCGTGAAAACCCGCCACCGCAAGCAACGAACCATCCGGAGAGTAATCCATCGACGTTACCACCGGCGGCACCGCGTAAACCGGCGGATTCTTCATGTCATATTTCTGGAAGGCATTCTCTGGCGTATCATCCACCGCGCCCTCGGCGATCCACCGCCTGAGCAGGGCAATCTCGGTTTCGTGCAGAGCCTTCTCCTTGGGAGGCATCTCCGCCTTGCCATCCGCACCAGGGATAATCTGCTCAATCAGAAAACTCTCATCGGGTTTTCCCGGAAGAACTGCCACGTCACCGCTC
>JAAZXD010000411.1 GCA_014240355.1 Roseibacillus sp.
GAAGCGAGAGAGACGATCACGGTTCCAGTGAATGGTCCGAAGAGAACACCGGCTGCCATCGTGATGAGGAGTCCCGGGACGAAGAGGACGGTGGCAGCGATGTAGAATCCGGAAAAAGTGACCGCGGTGAGGAAAGGATCGAGTTGTTCAATGTGCTCCAGGAAGGGGACGAGGAGATTCTTTGCCCAAGTGCTGAATTTCGCGAACACCCCGCCCAGTGATCCCGCAAGCATTGTTCCGGTAGTCAGGGCGAGAACGATCAGGTTTCGCGGTGAATTCAACGTCATGTTACAGAGGGATCTCTGGTGTTGATTCCGGGAGGAGTCACACTGAAGTTTATTCCAATGCTTTGAGTTCCAGAAGCGCAAAGCAGGTGCTTAGATGGGCCCGTGCACGACGATATTGAAAAAGTCCTCATTGACGAGGATGTGATCGAAAAGCGGATCGATGTGCTGGCGGAGCACATCCTGGAGGAGTTCTGCGGTCGCAAGTTCGTAGTGGTGGTGATCATGAAGGGAGCTCTGGTTTTTACCGCTGACCTCCTGCGGCGCATGCCCATTCCGCTTGAGATTGAATGTATCAACGTGGCAAGCTACCATGGGGCAACGGAGAGTTCAGGGCAGGTGGATTTTCTGGATGCGAAACTGCCTCCGGTAGGGGGACGCTCGGTTCTGTTGATCGACGATATTCTCGACACGGGGCGCACCCTTGCAGCGGTTGGCCAGAAACTGCGCGAGCAGGGGGCCGGGATGGTCAAGTCCTGTGTCCTGCTCAGCAAGGACAAGGAGCGGGCTGCAGAAGTGGAGGCTGATCACGTGGGGTTTCATATCGAGGATGAATTCGTGGTTGGTTATGGCTTGGACTTCCGGGGCCTCTATCGCAATTTACCCTTTGTTGGAGTGTTGAAGGAGAAGATCATCGGAGACCCACCATGAATCGATCTTACGTCAGGGAACTCGACTCGATGCTGGCACTCTGCAGGCAGGGTGGGCAACTCAGTCATGCGGTGGTGCAGGGGTTGGATTTGCGGGAAGCAGATCTCGACTGGAAGGCCCTCCGGTGTGAAGAGACTGTTTTTCTGGGGTGCCGTTTTCCCGAGAGAGTTACCGTCGAGTTTCTCATCGCACGGGGCGCAACCGTGATCCCGGTTTTTCCTGATTTGCCATATAGTCCTTTCAGGCCTCGACTCTATTCGCGCGCCGAGTTGATGGACGGGTGGACGCCGGACGTGGACAAAAGCACGGACAAGTTGATCTACGAACACTTTCTAGCTCATGGTCGTGAAAATCCCGGGGTGCTGGAGGCCCTCTCGCAGCGCCTGCACGACCATGCCATCGACGATGCCCTGCGCGATTTGTTAGAGGGGCGGATCGAGGGTGATGGGATCAAGAAGGTGGTGGGAATAATGGGCGGCCACAAGACGCCCCGCACCGATCCGTATTACAAGAAGGTGGCCCGCATCGCCCAGGACCTCACCCGGGCCGGATATTTCATTGCGACCGGGGGCGGCCCCGGGATCATGGAGGCCGCGAATATGGGAGCCTTTCTGGCGGAAGTCAGCGATGAGGACCTGGAGGGAGCACTCGCGACACTCAGTCATGCCCCGGTCTACACCGACGAGGGATACATGCAGTGCGCGCAGGAGGTGCTCGACATGTTCCGTCACGGGCGATCCAGTCTGGCAGTGCCCACGTGGTTCTACGGACACGAACCGAGCAATCTCTTCTCGGTCCATATCGCAAAGTACTTCTCCAACAGCCTGCGGGAGGATGGCCTGCTTGCGATCGCCCTGCACGGGATCATTTTCGCGCCCGGGAGTGCGGGAACCACCCAGGAGGTTTTCCAGGATGCGACTCAGAATCACTACGCGACCTATGGTGTCGTCAGTCCGATGGTGTTTATCGGCAGGGAGCACTATGGGGAGAATACACTTATCTACGACTGTCTGAGCCGTCAGGCGGAGAGCAAGGGATATGAGGACTATCTCTGTCTTACCGAGAGCGAGGAAGAGGTGGTGGCATTCATCGCCTCCCATCCGCCCGAGGAGGCGGCCAGTGTTTGAAGGTTTCCCTGCGCCCTGCTGGGTGGAGGAAGGGGAAGGGCTTTACGACCCTGGATGGCGTCGTTTGGGGATTAAGAAGCACAAATTGGGCCTGAAATCCTGTGTATAAGTATTGCATTCCCTGCAAATTCTGTTTTTCTTCCGCCCCCCGCAGAAAGGGCAGGCCGGTTTCCCACTAGCCTGAAGCGTGCGAAAGCAATGAGTGAATCGACAATTGATCCGACCGAATACCGCCTTCACGACAATGATACGGGAAGTGCGGACTATCAGGTGGCGCTGCTAACCCAGCGTATCAAGCACCTCACCGAACACCTTGGAACTCATCGCAAGGATTTCTCCTCGCGACGCGGACTACTGACCCTCGTGGCACGTCGGCGGAAACTCCTCGATTTCCTGAGCAGGGATAACGAGGAGCGTTACAAGAAGATCGTTGCAGGGCTCGGATTGCGTCGATAGCTCGTTCGGCTGCCTTGTCTCGCAGTCGGCCGTTTTCGCCTTTTGGTTGTCTCTCACGCCATCGCTGGTCCTCCTCCTGGAATCGTTTCCAGAACGGAAGACCAGCTTCATAACCTAGAGTTGTGCTCTCCATGGGGAGAACACGACGTGATGTAATACAGCAAACGAAAGATGAGTACACATACAGTTACGGCCGATGTCGGTCAGACCCCGATTGTTATCGAGACGGGCAAATTGGCAAAACTAGCAGACGGAGCGGTGACAGTCCGCTGCGGCGATACAGTGGTCCTGGTGACTGCAGTTTCGCAAACCAAGGTTCGCGAAGGGCAGACATGGTTTCCCATGTCGGTCGAGTACAAGGAGCGTGCAGCTGCGGCTGGCGTTTTTCCCGGGGGCTACTTCAA
>JAAZXD010000412.1 GCA_014240355.1 Roseibacillus sp.
AGAAGCTCCTCGCCAGTCTCCGGCCTCTCACAGTGGGGCGTCTGATCACCGTGTTCGGGTGCGGTGGCGATCGCGATCGCAACAAGCGCCCTCTCATGGGCAGGGCGGCCTCGCAGCACAGCGACTATTGCGTGGTGACTTCCGACAACCCGCGCTCGGAAGATCCGGAGAGCATCATTGCAGACATCGAGCTCGGTATGTCGGGATCAGTTTATGAGCGGGTTGTGAACAGGGAAGAGGCTATTCAGACGGCGGTGCAGGAGGCCCGGGGTGGGGATGTGGTGCTTATTGCTGGCAAAGGGCACGAGGATTACCAGGAATTCGCGGACGGGCGGATTCCGTTCGATGATCGCAAACAGACACGTGCGGCCATGGATGCGCGCCGCAAGGCCCGGGGAGAGGAACGCTCATGAATACCTACCCGATCCAGAAACTGAGCGATGCGATGGGGGGGGAGCTCATCTTGGGAAAAGGAAACGGACTGGTGGAATCCGGGGTGTCCACCGACACGCGTAGTCTGGTGCCGGGTGCTCTTTTCTTTGCCCTCTCCGGCGAGAACTTCGATGGGCATGATTTCCTGGACCAGGCAGTGGCTGCCGGGGCCGCCGGACTGGTGGTCCGGGATCTCCCCGATGGTCTGGATCCCGGGAGGAGTGCGGTGATTCAGGTGAACGACACCCTCCTGGCGTTGCAGAAGTTGGCCCATTGGTACCGGGGAAAACTTGATGTGGTGGTGATCGGCATCACCGGATCGAATGGCAAGACCAGCACAAAGGATTTCACGTTATCCGTGATCGGACAGCGCTACCAGGTCCATGCCACGAAGGGGAATCTCAACAATCACATCGGGTTGCCATTGACCGTATTGGAGACGGACGATGACGATGACGTGCTCGTGGTGGAGATGGGAATGAACCATTCCGGCGAAATCGCACCGTTGTGTGAGATCGCGCAGCCGCATATCGGGATTATTACCAACATCGGGTATGCGCACATCGAGTTCATGGGGAGTCGGGAGGCCATTGCGGAGGAGAAGGGAGCCCTTGCGCGTTCACTTCCGGAGGTCGGAACTCTTCTGGTAACCGCTGGCTGCGAGTTTGCAAACTACTTCGGGGCTCGGAGTCATGCACGTTCGGTTTCGGTGGGTAATGGGCGTGGTGTGATTCGAGCCGAAGGACTGCAACTTACGGAAGCTGGTTCCGAGTTCGAGCTTGTCATCGACGGGGAGGAGAGTTCCCACGTGCAGCTCGCGGTGGCCGGCAAGCACATGGTGAACAATGCTCTCCTGGCGGCGGGAGCAGGCTGGGTGCTCGGATTGACACCGGAGGAGCTGGCTTGTGGAATGGAGGCCGTCCAGTTGTCCAGCGGGCGCTTGCGGTGTTTCGATCATGGCGGAATCACCGTGTATGACGACACCTACAATGCCAACCCGGACTCGATGCGGGCTGCTATCGGTGTGGTGGCCGGGCTGGCCACCAGCAATGGCAGTGCCCGGACAGTTGTATTGGGAACGATGGGAGAGCTGGGCTGCTTTTCTGAAGAGATGCACCACCAGGTGGGCGCGTATGCAGCTCAGCGGAGCCTGCGGGTGGTTAGCGTGGGAGCCGAAGCGGCAGGAATAGCGGAGGGGGCCCGGGAGGGGGGAGCGCCTGAGGTGGAGCACTTTGACCAGTATGAGGACGCTGCCAGGTGGCTACGGGAGACGCTGCAGGTGGGTGACGTGATCCTCTTCAAGGGTAGCCGTGCGGCAGCCGTGGAACGGGTCATGAACCAGGTCTTCCCCGAAAACGAAAACTGATGTTTTACTGGCTTTACGAACAATGGGAACAAGCCCGTGCTTCCGGGGCGGGTTGGGCTGATCCATTCAGCTTCCTCAATATCCTCCAATATATAACGGTTCGGGCGGGGCTCGCTGCCATCCTGTCCTTTCTCGTCATTCTCGCCTTTGGGCCGAGGGTAATCCGCAAACTCATCTCTCTCAAGGTGGGTCAACCCATCCGCAGTGCGGAGGAAGTGCACAGGCTGGCGGAATTGCATGGCGACAAGGCGGGCACTCCCACCATGGGAGGGGTGCTCATCCTTGGAGCGGTCCTCGTGGCAGTGCTTCTGTGTGGCCGTCCGCTCAATCCCTTCGTTGCGGTCACCTGCTGTGTGATGCTTGCTCTTGGATTGCTGGGATTCATGGATGACTACAACAAGGTAGTCCGTAAGAACTCAGAGGGCATCAGTGCGCGGCAGAAGCTTTTCTGGCAATTTATGATTGGAGGGGTGGCGGCCTGTTTCCTCTTCTTCAAGCCCGAGGTCTCCGGATTCGGACTTAGTGACAGCAAGGTGATGGAGGAGAGACAGGGTTACTTTATTGAAGTTTTGGATGAGGTGGACACGGATGCGGGGACCGAAGTCTCCGAATCGAAAGTGCAGCCCTTCAAGGTCAGCGAGATCAGTTTCCCGTTAATGCGAAAGCCTTTTCTCAATCTCTCCTGGCTTGCCATTCCTTTCTTCATGATCATCATCGCGGGTTGTTCCAATGCGGTGAATCTTACCGATGGGCTCGACGGACTGGCTACCGGTTGTACCATCACGGTTTCTCTGGCATACGCCGTAATAGCTTATCTGGCAGGACGCCTGATAGGTCTGGAGTATCTGCACATCCCGTTCCATCCCTTGCTGGGAGAACTCACGATCGTTCTTATGGCACTGGTAGGGTCCGGGATGGGGTTCCTCTGGTGGAATTGCCACCCCGCCAAGGTCTTCATGGGGTATACGGGTTCACTTGCCATCGGTGGCGCGTTGGCTACCGCCGCGATCTGTGTCAGGCAGGAACTTCTCCTTGTCATCATCGGTGGAGTGTTCGTGGCAGAAGCTCTCTCCGTCATCCTTCAGGTAGGCAGCTTCAAGTTGCGGAGAAAACGCATCTTCG
>JAAZXD010000413.1 GCA_014240355.1 Roseibacillus sp.
ATCCGAAACAGCCCTCGCACTCGGCGAGCGATTTCCCGAACACAAGGGGACTGTCATGACCAGGCTGGACGCCCTTCTGGAAGATCTCAACAACCTCGACACCGGGATGACTGCCGCCACATCCGGACTCGGAAATGCTCCCGTCATTGTTTCTCACCCGGTCTATCAATACTGGGCCCGCGCCTACCACATCGTCGCACCCTCACTCTTATGGGAACCCAACATGGAACTCACCCCCGAAGACATGGCGGCCCTGTCCAGAATCCGGGAAGAGAACCCCGGGGCCACGCTCTTCATCTGGGAGGGCGATCCTCTCCCCCGGAACATCGAGAAACTGAAAGAAATCGGCCTCACCAGCCTGGTCATCTCCCCCTGCGGCAACCAACCCGAAAACGGAGACTTCCTCAGCGTGATGAGGGCTAATGTCGCCGCCCTCCGGGCCCTCTCCAATTAACCATTCCTCAGGAGATCCAGGAAACCGCCCATTCAATTCCGCCCGTTTCCCCGTGGGCCTCCGCCCCGGGATAGCGCGATTGAGATCTTGCCAGCAGGGGGTGTGTATGCAGCCTGTTCCAACACCAACCATCCCACTAACCATGAATCGACTCCATCGCATCGTATCAGCTGGCGCCGGCCTGGCACTCAGCCTCACCTCAGTTCAGGCCGATCATCATCTCTCGGTCCACTACGAGGGCAAGGACGGCCCGGGTAAGGGCAAGCACATCGTTCTTGTCAGTGGTGACGAAGAATACCGCTCCGAGGAATGTCTGCCCATGCTTGGGCGCATCCTCTCCGATCACCACGGATTCGACTGCACCGTTCTCTTCTCGGTGAATGACAAGGGCGAGATCGATCCCAACAACCAGAAGAGTGTCACCAACTCCGAGGCCATGGACTCGGCTGACCTCATCATCATAGCCCTTCGGTTCCGCAACTGGCCCGACGAGGACATGAAGCACTTTGTGGATGCCTATCACCGGGGCGTCCCCATCATCGGCCTCCGCACCAGCACGCACGCCTTTCAACTCCGTCAGGGCGCCTACCGGGACTTCAACAGCTTCGGCAAAAAGGTACTCGGCGAGGGCTGGGTGAGCCACTGGGGACACCACAAGCGGGAAGGATGTCGTGGCGCGGTGGAAGACGCCAACAAGGATCATCCCATCCTGAAGGGCGCTACAGATGTCTTTGCGGACAGCGATACCTACGAAGCATATCCTCCCAAGGACGCCACCATTCTCATGCGGGGCGTGGTAACCAAATCCCTTAAGCCGGACTCCGCTCCGGTGGAGGGCAAAAAGAAGAAAAACCGTGCCACCGGACAGGTCGAGGATGTTAACGATCCAGCCATGGCAGTGGCTTGGACCCGCGAACTGAAAAATCCCAAGGGCAAGACCAACCGGCTCTTCTGTACCACGATGGGAGCCGCCACCGATTTCAAGAGCGAGGGTCTCCGCCGCATGGTTGTCAATGGAGTCTTCTGGGGACTCGGCATGGAGGACACCATTGACGGCAAAGCCAAGGTCACTCCGATCGGGGACTATAAGCCTACTTTTTACAGCTTCAACGGCTTCAAGAAGGGAATAAAACCTTCCGATCACAAGTAATCGCCGGTTCCGGTTCCATCATTCCCCACAAACGGGCCGCTCATTCCCTGCGGCCCGCTTTGCATTTGATTCCAGCGCTCTCAGACTGGCGGCCAAGCTGGCGTCTTCACCCGCTCCTTGTCACCCCCTGCCGACCTCTCCATCGTCCAGCGACGCATGAAAACCCGCACCCTTGGCTCAAATGGATTTGAAGTAGGCGAAGTAGGGCTGGGCTGCTGGCAGCTGGGAGGGACCGAATTCGGCCCCCTGGATGAGGAGACTGGACATCAGATTCTGTCAGCCGCACAGGACAGCGAATCGAACTTCTTCGACACCGCCAATGTGTATGGGTCTGGACGCAGCGAGAGACTCATCGGGAAATTCCTCCGGGAACATGGTAACGGTATCACGGTTGCCTCCAAGACCGGTCGCGAAGTCTACCCCGACGGTTACAGCGAGGTGAACCTTCGGAAGTCGATCCTCGAGAGCAACGAGAAACTCGGACTGGACTGCCTCGACCTCGTGCAACTACATTGTGTCCCGCATTCGATCCTTCGGGAAGGAGCCATTTTTGATTGGCTGCGCGCACTCAAGAACGAGGGACTCATCAGGCATTTTGGTGCCAGTGTCGAGAGCGTGGAGGAGGGCCTCACCTGCCTGGAACATGACGACCTCCTTTCTCTCCAGGTGATCTTCAACCCCCTCCGGCAAAAACTTATTGAAGAACTCTTCCCCCGTGCCGCAGAACAGGGAGTCGGCATCATCGTCCGACTCCCCCTCGCCAGCGGATTACTGAGCGGCAAGTTCACCACCGAAACCACCTTCGGAAAAGAGGACCATCGTAACTTCAACCGGGATGGAGCATGCTTCAATGTCGGGGAAACCTTCGCAGGGATTCCCTTTGAGAAGGGAGTAAAACTCGCCGATCAACTGCGACCTCTCATGCCCGAGGACATGACCATGGCTCAAATGTCTCAACGATGGATTCTCGATTTCGAAGCGGTTTCTGTCATCATCCCGGGTGCGAGCTCTCCGGAACAGACCCGGGAGAATGCAACCGTTTCCACTCTCTCCCCTCTTTCCGGCGAATTACACGACACGCTTCGCCGATTCTATCTCAGCAATGTTCATGAGCACATTCGTGGGCCCTACTGAAACCATCTCCTCAACCTATGAGAATCCGACACATCCCTCTCTTTCTCTCCGCAGCACTTTTCGTCCTTCTGCAGCTTGTCTCTCCGGCCGATTCGCGGAAGTCCCTCACAATTCAGGTAACCCCCGAGGGCTTCAATGCCCCCAGGGCCGATATCCACGCCGTATGTCGCTCTGCCGCGGA
>JAAZXD010000414.1 GCA_014240355.1 Roseibacillus sp.
GGGCGGGATGTTTCCGATCTCCGTGTAGCGGGCCTCGACGTTGCACTGGTAGCTGTAGATATTTGCGGCGCCGGGTGACGACGGTGGAAGCAGATCGGTGGTGCGGGACCAACTGCTGACCTGTCCGTTCCTGGTGCGGCAGCGCACCTCGATGACCGTGCCCTCCTGTTCGGGTATCGGAATGCAGAGGGTTTTGATGCCGGACGACGTGGCAAAGCGGGTAGATTCAAAATCCGGGTTCGTCTTGGTAGTGGGATCGTCGACCCAAACGTCGTAGCTGTTGATCAGGGGATCTCTACAAGTCATCCTGATGATGAAGCCCGGTTGGTCTCCGCGGAGACCGAAGTCGGACTTTGAGCCGGGCTCTACCCCCAGCTTCTCGATCAGTGGGAAAGCGAGACACCGGGACGCGGTTCCGGTGGCCCGGCCCGGGCCCTTGCGATCGCGCAGCACGCCCCAGAGTGGGGGACTGTGCCCGGAGAGGTTGAACGGAGCGCAGGCGGGATCCTGCTCGTCCTCGGCCCTGACGGTATACCAATGGGTGATGCCGTAATCGCTTTCATCATTGGGAGTAATCCCCGGCGCGTCCGCGCCGGTATCCTCGTATTCCACGAAGCGCTGGCCGGGAACGTGATTGACGACGGCAACGCGGTTAGAGAGAGGGTTGCGACCCTTGAACATGGACTCCTGAGAATGAGTCCAGCGGTAGATCCAATACCTGGCCGGAGCGTTCTTCTCGGGAAGGTCGGGAAGCTGGTTGATGCGGATGCGGAAATGCTGGTAGCCCTCCTGCCTCGCGGTTTCCTCAGGGGTGCCGGCGGTATGAACGTTGTCTACGGATTCGATGGTGGGAACGGGCGGAGGCAGACGGTCACAGTAGATCACATAGGTCCCCCCGGAACACGGGCCGGGGTGCCCGGCGATGTCGCGGGCGGCGACGTAGTAGTAGAAATCCTCGCCGCTTTGGAAGGGATGTTCTGGCGGCTCGTTGTCGTCATGGGTGAAAATTGTCTCGCGATCGGCGAGGTTGGCCGCCTCCAATTCAGTCAGAACGGTATCGGGAAGAACAGGGAGCTGATTTACGCGCTTGGCGTCAGGATCCGGGTTGCCTGAACTCGCCTGAACGAGCGCAAGCAGGTTGGAAATATCGGGCGGGTTGAGCGGATTGTCCCAGTTGAGGGAGACCGCGACGTCCTTTTTAACCCGGTAGAGATCGTAGCCGAAGGTGTGCGGGACGAGCCGCCGCAGGGCAACGGGCATCCCCCACCGGAAGCGGCAGGCCAAATGATCCTTCCCGCTATGCCGAAGCTGGGTCCTGGGATCCGGGGCAGGGTGGGGAACAGCCACGGGCCGACCGGGCCGGGCCAGCATGAGGGGGTTGGCGGCATCGAGCGTCACGCGGCCGATGACCCGCAGGTCGTTTCCGGGGCCGTCGATTTCGCGCACCTCGTAGGTGTGCAGGGAATTGGGCGTCACCTTGATCGCGAATGCGTGCCCCATCGAGATCATGACACCGGGGTGGGTCCGGCCGAGGAACATGAGACGCTGGAGAATCTCGGGATCGCCCGCGGCGATCTCGAAGAGGGTGGCAAGTTGTCCGGCCACCACGGGATCTGGAGCAGCCGGGGTCGGTTCGATCACCTCGTCAGGTTGCAGCGTGGTCTGGCTGTAAAGGAGATTGATGCGGGCGGCGGCGGCGGCGGCGTTGGCATCGATCATGCCCCCGAGTTTGAGAAGGGCGTGGATGGCGCCGGGTGATGTCTGCAGTGACTGAACGGAGAGGCGGGCGTAGGGGTTGGCCGAGTTGGCGGCTCCGTTCTTGCGGTAGATCGCGAAGGACTTGCCAAAAGTGGTGGGGGCATCGCCGGGTTGCCATAAAAGGTAGGCGTAGTGCGTGCCGCCGCCAACGTCGTAGGTATTGCCTACGGTGTAGACCACCGGGTCGGCATTCTGGGCGAAGGAGGAATGGATGAGGGCAACCGCAGTCAGGACCAGGGTTGCGATGGCAGGCTGAGAATTGGAATTCATGGCAGCAGAAAGACAGTAAGTGCTTTGTTCAGGGGATTGCGTCAGTAGTCCACCGACCAGGTTCCGTCATCGTATTCCATCTTGATGGTGGCGTTGAAACAGATCTTTATGAAGGCAAAGCCAACGCAGGCTCCGAAGCTCCCTGATCCGCTGGCCTTGAATCTGCCGTTCTGGATCACGCCGACCATCTTGATGATGCCCTCGAAGGAGACGACACAGAGAGCCTCCCCGGACACGCCGAGAAGCATCTTGGCGATGAAGGTAGGGCCTTCGATGGAGAAGCCGCAGCCCACACCCACCCCGGCTGAGACACGGAAGACGCAGGAGGCGGGGACCCCCAGGATGATCTCAGAGATGGGCAGCCACACTTCACCATAGACGTAGGCTCCGGTGAACGGTGTTCCCGGGTCGATGAGTTCGGCCACGTCGGAGTCGACGAGGTAAAGAGGATCAAGGGTACAGGTTTTCCCGAAAAAGATGCCTGCCGAGAGTTCGTAATCGCTGAAGGTGGCGCAGGCCTTCGCTCCGATATAGCATTCTTCGAGGCCGACCGAGATTGCGGCTGCGAAGCAGTTGATCCGGACGGCCTGGAAATCGATTGTGCCGCCGGTCAGTTCGAGCGAGCCACCCACTCCGTTAGGGACGAGTCCGTCCTCATCGTCCTTGAGGCTCATCTTCACCTCGAGGTTGCCGGTCAGGCCCTCCCCGATCCAGTCGAGGGGAGTGTCCATCGCACCAAGGCGCACTTCGACCGCCTTGTCACCCGGGGTGAGGCAGGCGTTCCCGGTGAAGTTGTCCTTGGAGGTGGTAGCGAGAATCTCAAGGTAGAGGTGGATCTGCATCGGATCCGGCAGCGAGATTTCAGACATGAGATC
>JAAZXD010000415.1 GCA_014240355.1 Roseibacillus sp.
GATGGACGGTGGGGAGGGTGTGTTGTTCTTGGCGTGGTTCCTGGCAAACTCCAGGAAATCGAAGTAGTATCCCCGGTCCGGAGTTGACTCCGCTCGAGCCAGGGCAGCTTCGGAGGTGACGAAGACGGACAGCCCGGGAGGCAGGGCCATGGCTTTCTGCACGCCGGCCAGAAGCACGTCGATACCCAGTTGGTCCGTAGCGATAGGAACGGCGCTGAAGGAGCTGACGCTGTCGACGATGAGGAGGACGTCGTCGAATTCGTTCACGACGTCCGCGATTTCGGCCAGAGGGTTCATCACCCCGGTTGAGGTCTCGTTGTGGACCAGGGTGACGGCATCGAACCCTCCCTCGGCCAGTTTGGAGCGGACAGAATCCGGATCGAGTGGTTCTCCCCACTCGACCTGCACCTTTTCGGCCTCCTTGCCACAGCGTTGGGCTACATCAAACCACTTGTCGGAGAAAGCGCCGCAACAGAGGTTCAGGACCTTCCGTTGAACCAGATTTCGGATGGCCCCTTCCATTACTCCCCAAGCGGAGGAGGTTGAGAGAAAAACAGGCCTCGTGGTGCAGGCGATCTGCTGCAGACCCGGTTGGATGGAGGAATAGAGCTCTTCAAAATCGAGGCCCCGGTGGCCGATCATTGGGGCGCACATCGCCTCATAGGTGGTCGGTGAGATATCGACCGGCCCGGGAATGAACAGTTTTGGCTTCAGCATGCGGGTGAAATTTGTCCTCCAAGGGGGCGCTGTCGAGGGCGTTTATAGCGCATCAGGCCAGGCAAGGTCACTCGCCCTGGTAGAGTTGGTGCTCAAGCTGGATTTCGGCCCGGCGGCGGCCTGCTTCCTTCCGCCAGGGACTGCCGCTATCCTCAACTATGCGGAGGATTGCCGCCGAGGCGGCCCACCGGGGAAGGGAGCCTTGTTCGAGGATCTCGACCGCGTCAAAGGCACATCGCGAAAAGTAATACCACTCGGTGGGTTCCTTGCCATCGGGTAGGTTGTCCCGTCGAACGACGTGGTAGTAGGAATCGAGTGCAGGGCGCGATTCGCCAAGCTCTTCGTATACCTGTCCCTTGAGCCAGAAAAGGCGATTGCTGAGAGGGTAAGCCAGGTCGGGTTGGGCGAGAATCTGGTCATAGATCCTGAGAGCGGCCTGCAGGTCCCCGGATTCACCCAATTCCCGGTAAGCGTCGGCGGTGAGCATCCGGGCATCAAGTTGGGCCGGGTTTTCGGTTTCGAGGAGAATTTGCAGGTTGGAAATGGTTTCCCTGGGTCGTCCGTCAATCTGGCTGTAGGCAAGGAGAAGCCGGGCATCAGTGGCGAGACTCCCCCCGCCATCAATCACCTGCCGCAGCAGGTTTTCCGCTTCCTGGTCGGAGTTGCCCGCATTGAGCTTCAGGGCAGCACGCGCAGCGTAATAGAGTGCGGTTTCCGCAATCACGGGGTCGGCGGCGGCGGCGGCGATTTCCTGAAACCTGGCCTGAGCATCACTCAGGTTGCCATTATGGTAATAGGCCTCCGCCAATTTGAGCCGGACGGGCGTGCTCATGCGGTTCGGCTTGTGCTTGCGCAGGAATTCTCTGGAGGCAGTGATGGCGGGGTCCCATTTGCTGGTCAGGCTGGCTGCCCGCAGGTGCACAAGCAGTCGACGCAGATCAAGTTGGAAGCTCAGGGGAATCGCCTGCAGGGAATTGAGTTCTGCCATGATCTGGCGGTGGGCGGAAGCGCTGGAGGGCTCCAGGCGCAGGCACTCTTCGGCGATGGCGAGGCGTGCCTCCGCTACCCGTGGGTGTTCCGGGCGGTCCCGCAGGAAGCGTTCCAGGCTCGGGCGGGCGTCTCCGGATTCCCGGGCAACCTGGTGAAGAGCGCGTTCCAGGAGGAGGGTTGTGCGCGTCTCCGAGGCGTCGAGGGATTCAACCAGGTTCCTGAATCCGGTCCCGTCGCCAGCCCGCAGCAGGCTGATTCCGGCATTGATCGCATTCACATCCTCTTCGGGGGGCGGGAGGGATGAACGGACACGGAGAAAAGCAGCGGCTGCGGAGGCGAAGTCGCCTTTTTCGAAATTCAGTCTGGCCGCCAGTCGTCCGGCTTCTTCCCGGAGGCGGGCTGAGGAGGCGGATTTCTCCAACTGCGCAAGAGTGAGAATGGCCTCCTCCTTGCGTTGGCCGGCAATTTGAAGCTTGGCAGTTTCCAGGAGAGCGCGTGAACAGAATGGATGCCGGGGCATGTTGGCTCCAAGCCATGCGAGGAGGATCTCGGCCCGTTTGTTGGATTCCGTGTCGTTCTTCCGGGCGAGAGAGAGGGCGTGATAGTAGAGTGCAAATCCGGTCCGGGTCGCGGTTGCCGGAGAGACGATGATTTCGCCTCCACCAGGTTCGGGCGGAGTGTCGCCTGGTGCGGAGAAACTGACCCATGAGAGGAGTTGGTTCTCAACACGCTTTTTTAGTGACTCGGTGGAGGACCAGTCAAGAAGGCGATGGAAGGCTGCCTCAAGGAGAGCTGTGCGCGGGTGCGTGTCGAGAAGGGTGATAAGGGTTTCAATGGCATCCTCGGATTTCCCGGTTTCATGCAGGCACCCGGCCAGGGAGACCCGGGCGCTGTGCCGAAGAAGGGATGGCGCGGGATTCGGGTCTTCCACGATAGTCCTGAATAGCGGGATGGCCTTCTCCTTGTCGTTTCGCGCGATGAGTTGGGCGCGAAGGTAGCGCATGTGGATCTGCTGCGGTCGGTCGGAGGGCTCGGGGTCCCCGGTCAGGAGATCGGCTGCCTCCGAAAGTTCGTTCTGAGCGATGAGAATCGTGGCACGCAGAAGACGTGCTTCCTGCGAGAGAAGGCTCTGATCTGCGGGCTGGTAGGTGCCGAGAAGAGCGCTTGCCTGTGCCGGTTCGCCGAGTGC
>JAAZXD010000416.1 GCA_014240355.1 Roseibacillus sp.
GCGCGATCTCCGCTTCCCGGGCCAGTTTCGCTTCGGGCAGGTTGGTCATCCCGATCACATCGAAGCCCAGTTTACGATTCACCTCACTCTCTGCCCGGGTGGAGAAGGCCGGTCCATCCATGTTGACATAGGTGCCGCCAAAGTGAACTTCCAGATCCGGCTCCTCAAGGGAGGCCTCCTGCAGGATGCGCCGCAGTGAAGCGCTCACCGGCTCTCCAAAGGAGATATGGGCCGCGATTCCCTGTCCGAAGAAAGTGTGATGCTCCCGCCGACTGGTGCGGTCGAAATACTGATCGGGAATGACGAGTGCACGCGGGGCATACTGCTCCTTCAGGCTGCCCACCGCGGTGACACAGATGATCCAGCGCACTCCCAGAGAGCGGAGAGCCCAGATATTGGCACGGTGATTGATTTCGTGAGGAAGGATGCGGTGTCCCCGGCCATGCCTCGGCAGAAACCAAACCTGCCGCCCACCCAGGGTGCCCCCGATGAGGGCGTCTGATGGAGAACCGAAGGGAGTTTCCACCACTCGCTCCTCACTCTGTTGAAATCCCTCCATCTCGTAGAGTCCGCTCCCCCCGATTACACCGATAGCCGTTCCCTGCCCCTCTTTGTCCTCCTGCTGCATGGCAATTTCCTACCATTGAAAAGGGGAAACAAGCCAGCTGTCCTCTTCAAAAACCTCTCCAAAAGAAACAGCTGTTGCTTCACCGCCGTAAATACTGGAATAGAAGCATGTCGATCCCGACCGATCCCTCGTGCTCCTTTCTCCGGTAGATTAACCAACCCGATCCGAACCGCCTTCATGTCAGCCTCCCCGAAGTTCTCGCCTTCGGCTCCAAGCAGAACGCCCGCCACCCGGCTCCTCCTGTGGAGCAGGGCGCCCTTCTCCATCCTTTTTCTCCTCCTCGTGTCCGGACCGCTGAGTGCCCAGAATCCCGCTCCCCGGGGGCTGCCAACCTCCCCCCGTGCCCGTGCTGCTGCCGAACGCGTACAAGAGGAGCTGACCCGTGATCTCGCGGAGACCGGAATGCGTTACGGTAATCCGGTATTCATCCGCATCCTGAAGGAAGAGGGCCAACTCGAACTCTTCATGCAGGAAGTGGGCAAGGAGACCTTCAAACTCTTCCGCACCTATGACATCGTGGCCATGTCCGGTCGGCTTGGTCCCAAGGAACGAGAAGGCGACCTGCAGGCTCCCGAGGGATTCTACTATGTCCCTCCCCGCCGCATGAATCCCCACAGCCGGTTTCATCTCTCCTTCAACCTCGGGTATCCCAATACCTACGACCGGGCCCACAACCGCGACGGCAGCCATCTCATGGTGCATGGCAACCGCGTCTCAATCGGATGCTTCGCGATGACCGACCGGAAGATCGAGGAAATCTACACTCTCTGCCATGCTGCCCTGGCCAATGGTCAGAAGTTCTTTCGTGTGCACGCCTTCCCCTTCCGCATGACTGCAGGACGCATGGAGCAGGCCCGGACCAGCAGGTGGCATCCCTTCTGGAAGAACCTCGGGCAGGGCTACGATTTCTTCGAGAAAAACAAGGTTCCCCCTGATGTGCAGGTAACCGGGAAGCGCTACCTCTTCGATTAGAAGCCTAGCCAGTCTCCGGCATGAAGGTCGGCATGGTGACCCCTCGGAAGTCCCGGGCCTCCCCACGCACCTGGGCCACGTGCATCTCACAGTTGCGCGCGCCCCACTGGTACAGCGATGCCACCAGACTCTCCGCGCGGGCCGGCACCAGAAAGACCGGCTGGCGATTGGGCATGGCGGCCAACTGCACCTGGATCAGGGCGAGGGCATCGGCGTCTGAACGCATGACTCCTGGTCCGAGCATGTTGCTCCCAGAATGATCGATTGAGCAGAGAAAGCCGTCGATGCCCCCTCCTGTGTCCTCGATTACAAAGACCCGCCACACCTTCTGCTCGTTCCGGATGAAATACTCGTAGTCCTTGCTGCGCCGGATTCCGCTGATCTCTTCCTCCAGATCCACCATCGCGGCCACATCGTCCATGACCGCCTCCCGCACGCGCTCTGCTCCGGGCGGTGCCTCGGGAGGGGGCTTGTTCGCCGGCAGGCAGATATCCTGGTACAACTCCCGCGGGGAAAACCCCGCCCGCGTGTAGAGGGAATAGGAGTCAAGGTTCATGCAACTGGAGACCAGGCGCACCGGCAGGCTCCCAGCCCGGCGGATGATCTCAGCCAGCAACGCCCGCGCCACCCCCCGGCCTGCGAAATCCGGATGGGCATTCATGATTCCAAGGGACACGTGCGTCTCCCGGGGATGATAGAAACAGGATCCCATCAAGCGTCCATCCTCCTCCTCCGCCACCAGGCAACACCCCGGATCGAGGGCCTCGTAGACTTCGGGGAAGACCAGGCAGCCGGAGGCATCATCCCGCTGAAAGATCGAACGGTTGAGGTTGGCCTCATACCAGGCGTTGGTTGAAACATGGATCAACTCCGCCACTGCCATCCACTCGTCGCTGTGCAATTCCCGGATCCTCATTGGATTCGTCATAGCGCAGACAGGCCGGATGCTCCAAACCTCAAATCCCGGCGGGGCCGGCAATTGAAGCCGATCCAGTCCGGACCAATGCTCCACGCAACCACCCTGCCACGCTCTTCATCTCAACCGAACAAGGTGTTCCGGACAAGTGGGCATGAATCGACGGTCCCTGCTCCGTTAGCCCCTACGGGATCAACTGCCAGGCTGCACAAAGATGAAACTGCAGGCCTCAACCCTTGTCCGAACTGCCGTTCCCAGCCTTCCCCGCATTACGACCGCGGAAGACCCCACCGTCTTCGCAAAGGACCACAAGGCAATTCCGGTCATGGCACGGAAGGAGCCCTGGTTCCAGCTTATCGCCTCATCCGATG
>JAAZXD010000417.1 GCA_014240355.1 Roseibacillus sp.
GTCTTGAGGAATTTCCATCGTTCGCTGCGTCCCATGGTGTTGCGTTCCGAGCGCAGGCGGATGTCGTCCTCGGTGGGGGGTGGGAGTCGGGAGAGGAGGAAGACGGCCAGGAAAAAGGGAAGGAGGAAAATCGCCCCGGTGGCGAAGGGCATCCAGAATTCGTGCACCCCGAGGTCCTTCATCAGCCAGGCCCCCACGCTTTTGACCTCACCGCTGGCGAGGATGTAGGAGCAGGAGAGACCGGCGAGCAGAAGCTCGGAGGTGTGGCGGCCTTCCAGGTAGCGCACCACCACACCCCAGACCATGCCGAGGGGAAGGCCGTTGCAGAAGATGGCCAGGATCTTAAGATAGGGAGGGAGGACCGCGAAGAGAAGGAGGGTCATCCAGGCCATCATGATGAGGAGGATGAGGTAGAGCCACAGTCTGTCCCGGTGGGCCTCGGAACAGAATTTCATGCCGAGGTACTTGGAGGTAGTGTAGCCGATGATCTGGGAGATCGCGAAGATGGTCTTGGGGTCGAGGGACTTGCCGAGGAGACGGATTGTGAGCTCGGTGTCCTCGTAGGACGTGGCGAGAAACGGCTTGCGGAAGGCGTACATGCAGAAGTAGGCCGTGAAGGCGGCCGCGACGGCATAGAGGGAGAAGACCAGGTCCGGGGACCGGTCGAGGTAGCGGGTGAGCGGGGAGCGGAAGTTCCTGTCCACGGACCCCTTCGTTAGCGGGAAGCGAGCGGGTTCACAACAAGCAACTGGGCCCGTTTTTTCCCGGATGCTGCCGGGGCGGAAGAATGCCACTCCTGCAACGATGGGAGACTGGTTGATTTGCGGAGGTGAGCAAATGCAGTTTCCAGACAATTGATTACCTGCTTCCCTCGCTGCATGGTCTCCCATGCCACCACGGTTCTCGCGGGGATCGCCGCGAACAACGCCACCCTTTATCACCGGATCCGCTTTCTGGCGCCGGATGCGGCAGTGATCGTGGATTTCGCGGACGGAACATCGATCTTCATCGTCCGTGATATCGAAATGGATCGGGCGCGAAAGGAAGTCCGGGCCGACCGGATCTGTTGTGCGGCAGACTTCGAACCGGAAGGCGGACTCTCGGGAGACCGGGATACGGCTCTGGCCCAGGCCGCAGCGGAATGCCTCCGGCGTGCCGGGGAACATTCGGTTACGGTTGATCGGACCTTACCCTACCTGTATGCCCATTTCATCCTGCAGGCTGGCCTCGGGATCGAGTACTCGGAAAACCTCGGGTTTGAGGAGCGTCGTATCAAGCGTCCCGGGGAGATCGAGCATTTGCGCCACGCGCAGAAGATCACCGGCGACGCGATGACCTACGCCTGTCGTTTGATCTCAAACGCCACGCCGGACCGGCATGGAGAACTCCATCACGACGGTGCGGTTCTGAGTTCCGAACGGGTCCGCGCGATGATCACGGCCTTCCTGATCGACCGCAATTTTTCGAACGCCCACGATTCGATCGTGGTGACTGTTCCCCACGTTGCCGACTGCCACCATTTCGGGGCGGGCCCGCTGAAGGTGGACCTCCCGGTGATCATCGACATCTTTCCGATGGACAACGCCACGCGCTACCATGGCGACATGACCCGAACCGTCGTCTGTGGGACGCCGTCCGAGGAACTCCGGCGAATGCACGTCGCCGTCTGCGAGGCGAAAGCGGCCGGGTGTGTCGCGCTCAAGCCGGGAACGACCGGCGAGGCCGTCCATCGGGCAACCACCGCCGTGATTGAAGAACATGGCTATTCTCTGGTGCGCGGCGATGCACGGAACGAATGCGAAACCCCTTCCATGCGGCACGGAACCGGTCACGGGATCGGGCTGGAGGTTCATGAGCCCATCCTTCTCGACCACGGTGGGGGTGGTATTCTGGCTGGCGAGGTGTTCACGGTGGAGCCCGGATTGTATTCGGCGACCCTCGGCGGAGTCAGAGTCGAAGACATGGTTCTGGTCACCCCGACCGGCCACGAGGTTCTTTCTCCGGTGGGGGAGGGATTGGACTGGGCCGGTTGATCCATGCTCCGGAAACACAATCCGGCCAAAGCCAACGTTGGCATCAACGCAAAAACGCTTGAAGGAATGGAACTGGAAGCGTCATGTTCAAGGCAGTAGCAAGACCATGATTCAAGAATATTCCGCCTCTGCTCTGGCCGCGATTCTCCTGTGGGTCCTGACCCTGCCAGCTGTGGCCCAGACCAATGACGACCAGGAGACCCTGCGGGTCTTCATCTTTGCGGGCCAGTCCAACATGGTGGGTTCCGATTCGAAGGTCGGGGACATCAGGCAGTTCCCACCCTATGGCGGACTGGAGGGACCGCAGGAGAAGGTGCTCTTCACCTACTGCATCGGCCGGGAGAACAAGAGGCGTTCGGAAGGCTGGGTGCCCCTGCAGCACGTCAATAACGTGGTTGGTCCGGAGCTTAGCTTCGCTCGCAAGGTCACCCGGCATATCAAGGCACCCATTGCCATTATCAAGGTGGCGGCCGGGGGCACGCACCTGGGAGGAGACTGGAACCCTGACCAGCCCATCGGGTTCAAGATGTATCCCCTCGCCCTGGAAGCCATCCGCAAAGCCCTGGCGGATCTGGATCAGCGCAAGATCAAGTACCGCCTCGAAGGTTTCATGTGGCACCAGGGCGAGAACGACATGTTCAACGAGGAGTACATGAAGGGCTACGGGAGGAACCTGAAAAACTTCTTGGCCAGCTGGCGGCGGGATCTCAAGACCCCCGCTCTCAAGTTCTACATCGGCGAACTCTGCACCAAGACGATCTGGGGTATGGACCTGCGGCCGCGGATGTACGCCATCAGCCTTGGCCAACGCTCGGTAACCGGGGTTGACCCACGTGCCGAAT
>JAAZXD010000418.1 GCA_014240355.1 Roseibacillus sp.
CCCCAGCCGTTGGCCTGCTCGAGTCCCTTCAAGATCTGGAGATCGTTCCGGAACTTCTCCAACGGCTTCATTGACTCATTAAACACAAACTCCTTCCCGACACCCTGGGGACGCCATTTGTTCATGATGACTCCATTGGGAAGGCAGAGATAGGCCATCCGCAGCGGCGCTCCGCTGGCGGTCACCCCCCGGGCACCCGCTGCAGCCCGGGCCAATCCCACCGAACCCAGCCCGGGGAGGGCGACACTCGCTCCCAGTCCACGGAGGAAGGCCCGGCGGCCCGGAAGGATTTGCTCTTCACTCATCTAGCCCGAGTATACGCCATTCCTCAGGAACTTCGTACAGAAATCGTCACCCGAAGAAATGACACCACGAACCCCTGCTTTTACAGCCGGTCACCATCTCCCCGCCGCTTCTGGAAGGGCGTACTCTCCACGATTCCTTTGATCAGATCCACCATCGTCCCGTCATTACGGTTCAGGAGAGCGACAATGGAATCCACCGTGGGAGCGTCGTAGTATTCCACCCCTCGTCCCAGGGCATAAGTGAGCATCTTCTCCGTCAGGCACCGATAGAAGTCCTGCTTCCGGGAGCTGGCCAGGATCTCTTTCAGCTCCATTACGTTTGAGAACTTTTCCCCCGTCACGAGCTGGCCTGCACTGTCAATGGGGGTTCCCCCTTCTTCCTCTCTCCACTGCCCTAGTGCGTTGAAATTCTCGAGCGCCAGCCCGATCGGATCCATGCGCTCATGGCACGATTTGCACAAGGCCTTCTGGCGGTGCTCGACCATCAGTTCCCGCATCGTTCCGCTGCTGACTTCCTTCCGCGCCTCTTCCAACTCTGGCACATCGGGTGGAGCCGGCGGCGCGGGCGTCCCGAGGATATTCTCAAGCACAAAGAGCCCACGCTTGACCGGCGAAGTGCGGGTCGGCTGCGAAGTCACGATCAGAAACGTTCCCTGTGTAAGAATGCCCCCACGCGCCCACAGGTCCTCTCCGAATTCCACCCGGCGATGCGCTCGCCCTTTCACCCCGGGCACGCCATAGAACTTGGCCAGACTTTCGTTGAGGAAGGAATACTTCGCGTTGAGCAATTCCAGCACCGGTCGATTCTCGCGCACCATATGCTGGAAAAAGAGCTCAGTCTCAAGCTTCATGTCGCGCCGTATCTCCTGGTCGAAGATCCGCTCCGCGAACCGCTTGTTACGTTCCCCGAGGATGCGCCGCACATCAATGTTCAAGCCTCCCAGGTCCCGCGCCTGCAGCCACTGGCCTACGAAGTTTCGCACCATGCGGTCGGCCTTCCTGTCGGCCAGCATGCGATCAACCTGAGTCCGCAGGTTGTCACGCAGTTCACCTTTTACAGCCAGCGCAAATAAATCCTCGTCGGGCGCCGAACTCCAAAGGAAGTAGGAGAGGCGAGAGGCCAGAGCAAGCTCGTCCACCGGCACAACCTTGCCCGGGTTGTCAGGCTCGGCCTGCACCTCACTGCGGAAAAGAAAGCGCGGCGACGTCAGGGCCGCCGTGACCGCCAGTTTCACTCCATCAACAAACTTGGCATTCTCCTCCCTGGTCCGGTTCAGCGCCATCCGGGTCAGACCGTCCACCGTCCTCTTTTCCGCTGGCCGCCGGAATACTCTGGTGGCGAAGCGTTCCACGATCTCTCTCATGTAGGTTTCCCTCTCCTGCTCTCCGTCCGGAGGCAGTCCCTTGAAGAAGATCCGTCGATAGCTCTCAGGATATAATGCCCATTCGCTGCCGGCCTGGCGGATCAGTCTGTAGTCCTCCACCCGCACCCCCCAGGTCCCTTCCCCCTCACCAGGTTTACCCGGGACGATGGAAAACTCAAAGCGATGGCCTCCTTCACTCAAATCAATCTCTTTCCTGAAGACCCCACCTGAACGACGGGCACCACTCACGTCTACCCGCTCAAGCTCCCTTCCATCGACAAGGATTCTCCAGTTGGCCGTCTGCCCCTGCGGTCGCCCCCGCTCATTTTCAATCCGGTAGGTCACTTCCAGATCGTATTTGCCTGCTTTGCTGAAGCGACGGTCCACCCCCACCGTGTGCATCTTGTCGGCCTCCATGAAGCGTGCGCTCTGCTCCCTGTTATCCCGTTGTCGGAAGTTCCCGGGATCAATTACAATCGGCCGTCTCCGGATCTGCGTGGAGGGAAGGGCAAGCTCGGCGATCCCCTCTGCCGCCATCAGATACTTTTCAAGGAGCAGGGGGGAAATCGTGAGAACGTCCCCAATCGTATCGAATCCGAACCCGGTATCGTCAGGAGGAAAATTATCGTCCACGTTGTAGCGGACACCGACCAGATCCCCGATTGTATTGCGATACTCCTCGCGATTCAGGCGCCGAATGGTCACCCGCCCTGGGTCAGGGTTCTCCGGATCAAGCTTCAGAACCCGCTTCTCGATCCACGAGGTGAGGACCCTGCGTTCCTCGGACGTCGGTTGGAAGTCCTCCTCGGGGGGCGGCATGAGTTCGCTTCGCACGTTTTTCCATACGCGCAGCCACAGATCGCGGTCCTCGAGATGGCTGGATAGGTCCTTAAACGCGTCGAGCGAGACTTCCCCCTTCTTGGAGCCATCTCCATGGCAGTCGTAACAATAGTCCTGCAGAAGGGGTTCGATCTTCTTCTCAAACTCCTTCACATCCTCCGCGGAGGCTGTCCCCGCCAAGGCGAGCACCGCAGCCATGGTCAATCTCTTCTTCCCCTCAAGACCATGGTAGTTGTGTTTTACGATCTTTCCCCAGAATTCTCTTCTTGCTGGGTCTATATGCTTGCCAATTCCAATTTCCATAAGAAAGTCAATATAAGAGTCGCCGATTGCGAAGTCGTGAGTTGGAGA
>JAAZXD010000419.1 GCA_014240355.1 Roseibacillus sp.
CCCCGCACTACCCCCTGCAGGCGCCCGAGAAAGAGGTCGCCAAGTACAAGGGTGTCTACGACGCGGGATGGGGCGAGCTCCGGAGGCAGCGCTATCTCAAGCAAATGAAGACCGGGCTCTTCCCCCGCAAATTCGAGCTCAGTCCGCGGCCTTCGCACGTCCCCTCCTGGGAGTCCCTCTCCCCCGGGGACCGGAAGTGGGAGGCCCGCCGCATGGAAGTCTTTGCCGCCATGGTGGACGTCGTCGACCAAAATGTCGGGCGCCTCGTCACGCACCTCAAGAAGAGAGGGGCCTGGGAAAACACCCTCTTCCTCTTCTGCTCAGACAACGGAGCCTGTCCCTTCGACCGCACCCGCGGCAAGGACCTTCAACCATGGGATCCCAAGAGCTACTGGTGCTATGATGTGGGCTGGGGCCACGTGGGCAACACCCCCTTCCGGCTTTACAAGCAGAACCAGCACGAAGGCGGGATTTCCTCACCGCTCATCGCGCACTGGCCGAGGGGACTGAAAGCCGAGCCCGGACGCGCTGCTGGCGGCGCCGACCAGAGCCTCCGCCTGACTCCCCTCGGTCCAATCACCCGCCAACCCGGCCATCTCATCGACTTCATGGCCACCTTCCTTGAACTGGGTGGAGCTGAATACCCAAAGAAGGTGGGGTCACGTAACGTTGACCCTCTCCAGGGGAAGTCCCTGGCCCCCATCTTCCAGGGCAAACAGCGGGAAGGACACGCCACCCTCTACCAGCATTTCGGGACGGACCGCGCCCTCCGGCAGGGGGACTGGAAAGTGGTGGCCGCCAAGGGCGGTCGCTGGGAACTCTACAACATGGCCGAGGATCGCACCGAACTCAATGACCTGCGCAGGAAAGCACCCGAGCGAGCCACCCACATGATTGCCGAGTGGTTCCGCATCGCCAGGGAAGTCGACCGACTCAAACCCGGCCAGCTCAAGCCCGGCAGCGGGAGGCTGAGCCCCCTCAGGTTCGGGAAACGAAACGACCCGGGCGAAGGAGGTGCCCCGCCAAAGAAAAAGGGATCCCGCAAGAAGAAGCAGCCGAAGTCCCCTTCCGCTTCCTGAAACTTCACCTTCCCCTCCTCACTCATGAAATTACTCGCCCTGCTTCCCCTTGCCTTTCTCCTCCTGGGCCCTGGTCCAGCCGATGGAGCCAAGCCCAACCTCCTCCTCATCACCGTGGACGACATGTCCTGTGACTCGGTGGGAGTCTTCGGCTGCAAACTCAAAGGCACCACCCCACACATCGACCGACTGGCCGGCGAAAGCCTGCGCTTCGGCCACGCCCACGTGCAGGTGGGCAACTGCTATCCATCCCGTAACGTCATGTTCTCGGGACGCTACCCCCACAACACCGGGGTGGAGGGTTTCTACCAGGTCAAGCCTATCAAGTTCCCCGTCCTCTGCGACCTCATGAAGGCCGGGGGCTACTACACCGCCATTCGCGGCAAGGTCAGTCACTCGACCCCCTACCAGCCCTATCCATGGGACGCCGACCTCACCATCGGACCGGACGGCAGCAAACTGCACCTCAAGGATGTGCCCTCCTATGGCGAATGCACCCGACGCGGGATCGCCCAGGCCAGGGCCGCCGGCAAACCCTTCTGCCTCAACATCAATATTTCAGATCCCCACAAGCCTTTCTGGAAACCGAACGATCCCCACAAGGTCTCGCGAATCTTCAAACCGGAAGAAGTCCCCATCCCCGGGTTCCTCTTCGACCACCCCGATGTGCGGAAGGAACTTGCCCTCTACTACACCTCCGTACGCCGGGCCGATGACGCGGTGGGGGCCATCCTCCAGGCCCTTGAGAAATCGGGACAGAAGAACCATACAATCGTGATGTTCCTGAGCGATCACGGCATGCCTCTCCCCTTCGCCAAGACCCAGCTCTACCACCACAGCACCCGCACCCCCTGGATCATCCGCTGGCCGGGAGTGACCGAGGCCGGCTCGGTCAATAGGTCCCACATGATCTCCGCAGTGGACCTGCTGCCCACCATGCTTGAGATGGCAGGGCTGAAAACCCCGCGCGGACTCGACGGGCACTCCTTCGTTCCCGTCATGAAGGGCCAGGAGCAGAAGGGGCGCGAGGCAGTCTTCAAGGTCTATAATGAAAACGCGGGCGGCAACCGCCACCCAATCCGCGGACTACAGACCAGGAAGCACCTCTACCTCTTCAATCCCTGGTCAGATGGCCAGAACGTCTTCAGGACCGCCACCAACGGAACGGCCACCTACCGCCAGATGAAAAAACTGGCGGCAACCGATCAGAAGATCGCCGGCCGCCTCGCCACCATGGACCACCGCAGCGTGGAAGAACTCTACGACGTGGAGAAGGACCCCGATTGCCTGCACAACCTGGCCGGGGAAGAGTCGCACCGGGAAATCAAGCGTAGTCTGCAGGCCCGCCTCCACAGGTTCATGGAAGAGAGCAATGACCACGCCCTCACACCTTTCCTCAAGCGCGATGATCCCGCCGCCCTGGCCGTCTACATGAAGAAAGTGCAGGACGAATCCGTCCAGCGCCGGGCCGCCCGCCGCAAGGGAAGGAACAAGAACAAGACCAATAAAAAGGCCCCCCGGAAGAAGGCGCCCTGACCGCCCTCCCTCGCTAGCGGCTCACCAGAAGCGAATAGCGGTAGCTCAGGATCTTCGTTTCCCCGGCCTTCAGGGCGACCGTCCACTCGAGCTGTCGATGCGCGTTCACGCTCCCCGCTTCATCGGGCCGCAGACTCTCGGCCGGCTTCCCTTCCGCTTCGATAAATTCACCGGAAAAGTCTGCCTGGATTACCATTTTCACCACGGTGGCACGGGTATTGCAGACTTT
The DNA here is from genome assembly GCA_014240355.1 of Roseibacillus sp. Classification (GTDB taxonomy): domain Bacteria; phylum Verrucomicrobiota; class Verrucomicrobiia; order Verrucomicrobiales; family Akkermansiaceae; genus Roseibacillus_B. Next base: position 2,845 of record JAAZXD010000419.1, read on the forward strand.
CAGGCGGCCCTT
>JAAZXD010000041.1 GCA_014240355.1 Roseibacillus sp.
GGCTGCTTCAAGAATCGCAGTGGCCTGCATTCTCGTAATCTCCGGGTAGACAATCCCGAGACGGCAACCACGGTGCCCGAGCATCGGGTTTTCCTCATGGAGAGCCTTGATGCGACTCTTGATCGCTGCGGGGGTGACCTTGATCTTCTTGGCAAGAGCCTTGATCTGGGTCGGCGTCATGGTGCCGATGAACTCATGAAGCGGCGGATCAAGGAGGCGAATGGTAGCGGGACGTCCCTGGAGAGCACTGAAGATTCCCACGAAGTCCTTTTTCTGGTAGGGGAGGAGTTTCCTGAGGGCCTTGGCGCGACCTGCATCATCTTCTGCCAGAATCATCTGGCGCACCGCATCGATGCGATTGCCCTCGAAAAACATGTGTTCGGTCCGGGTGAGGCCAATTCCTTCCGCCCCAAACTTGACCGCGTTCTTAACCTGGCCCGGGGTATCGGAATTCGTACGCACACCCAGTTTTCGGAGTCTGTCGGCCCAGCCCATGAGCTGCTCGAATTTCTTGTAAGTCGCACTGCGCTTGGCCGCGGCCTTGTTCTCCAGAAGCCCCTGAATGACCTGCGACGGCGAGGTTTTCAGTTCTCCGGCATAAACATTACCCACAAATCCATTGAGCGAGAGGTAGTCACCCTCCTTCAGGGTCACCCCGTGTCCGCTGAGTGTCTTTCTGACATAGTCAATATCCATGTCATGGGCACCACAGACGCAGACCTTGCCCATCTGGCGGGCCACCAGAGCGGCGTGTGAGGACGCTCCTCCACGGGTCGTCAGGATTCCCTCCGCTGCAATCATTCCACGCAAATCCTCGGGAGATGTCTCCTGTCGGGTAAGGATCACCTTCTGCCCCTTGGCAGCAGCTGCCACCGCGGCATCCGCGGTGAAGTAAATATGTCCACTTGCTGCGCCGGGTCCGGCAGGAAGCCCCCTGCCGATCTTGGACGCCTGGCGCTCAGCAGCCGAGTCAAAGATGGGAGCAAGGAGATGGCTGAGATCTTCGGCAGGGATGCGCAGGATCGCCTCTTCCTTTGAGATGAGACGCTCTTTCACCATGTCCAGGGCGATATTCACCGCCGCAAAGCCGGTGCGTTTGCCGTTGCGGGTCTGCAACATCCAGAGACGCCCCTCCTCGATAGTGAATTCGACATCCTGAACATCGCGGAAATGCTTCTCAAGGATCTTGCGGATCTTGAGGAGTTCCTTGAAGGAGCCTGGCAGGTCCTTGGCCATCCGGGCCACCTGCTTGGGAGTGCGGACTCCGGCAACCACATCCTCACCCTGAGCATCGATCAGGTACTCACCGTAAAAAACATTCTCGCCCGTGGCCGGATCGCGCGTGAAGGCCACTCCCGTCCCGGAGTTCCTGCCCGTATTCCCGAAGACCATGGCCTGCACGTTCACGGCAGTCCCCCACTCCGCCGGGATCCCGTATTTCTGGCGATAGACCTTGGCCCGGTCATTGTTCCAGGAATTAAAGACCGCGTTGACCGAGCCATGCAGCTGCTCCATGGGATCCTCAGGAAAAGCCCGGCCGGCCCGCTTTCGGATCAGCTTCTTGAACTCTGCAATGACCCAGCGGAGGTCCGCCTCCTGCAGTCCAGAATCGTCTTGAACCCCTGCCTTGGCCTTGGCCTTGTCGAGGATAACCTCATAGGGATCGTGATGCTCGTGGGCGTGTGCCTCTACTCCCATCACCACACTGCCGTACATCTGCAGGAAGCGTCGATAGCTGTCCCAGGCAAACTTTGCGTTGCCTGTCCTGGCCGCGAGAGCCTCCGCCACCTCGTCGTTGATCCCGAGATTCAACACCGTATCCATCATCCCAGGCATTGACTCACGCGCTCCGGAACGCACAGAGAGAAGGAGCGGGTTGTTGAGATCCCCAAACTTCTTGCCCATTACCTTCTCGATCTTGGCAATGTTGGAGCGGATCTCCGCTTCAAGGGTGGCGGGCCAGTTCTTCTTATGATCGTAGTAATAAGTGCAGACCTCGGTCGTCAGGGTGAATCCTGCTGGAACGGGAATCCCGATCCGGCTCATTTCGGCGAGATTTGCGCCCTTTCCCCCGAGAAGGGCTTTCTGGGAACCATCTCCATCGGCCTTGCTCCCACCAAAAAAGTAGATGTACTTCTTGGATTTGCGGGCCTTTGATTTGCGGGCGATCTTGCGTTTGGTTGCCATCGTTAGAAGGGAGTAAATCTGGTTGCAAAGAGGGTTGCGCGTTGGGGGGAATCAAAGTGCCCGGCCCGAACGGGCGCGCACCTTAGCAACCGTTTGAAGACTGTCAATCAGCCAGTTGCGCCCTGAATAATAGTGGTTCGACCCCCTCAGCTTTCTCCCCCATGCGCCCATCTTCCACCGCCAGAAGGCCCTGTCGGGCGGCGGAACAATATACAACCTCCGTCACCCGTTCTCCCCCCCACCGCCGGCAAGTTAGTTCAACAGCTTTAGAATTCAGCCTCTGATCTCTGGAAATTTCGCCCTTCTCTTCGGATTGCTATTGCCAAGAAACCTCACCCGACGCTATCGGTGCACCTGTGCAACGCTAAACCTAGATCATGAGCATTATTCCAACCATCAGTTCAGGCACCGCAGGTCCTCTCGGTGTGCAGCATCTCCCGCGCCTCTGGCAGAAAGCTTCGCTCGACGCAGCTGGCAAACTTCATCCCGACTACCCCGCCGCCGGCGCAGGCTTTGATCAGATGACCCTCGATGCCCTGGGCATCGATCGTCAGACGTTCCTCGACTACATCGGAGCCGAGAAACCAAGCTACGTCGCTTGCGAGGCCTGGTGCCAGTCCAACGGAAACGCGGATGCCGGCGCGATCGCCGCTCACAACGCAGCGGTTGACGGTTATAACCACGACGACGACACCCGGAACGGCATTCTCAGTGCGGTCGGCCTCTCCGCCGATGCGGGTATCCTCGACGCAGTGAACCTCAACAACCTTGAGGACTGGAACGACTTCCACGGCGCTGAAATCGCCGGATAGTCCAGGTCCCAGACGTAAATATTCAAGTGAGAGAGCCCCGCGATTGCGGGGCTCTTTCTCTTGGGGGAAATCCCCTGGCCTGGAATCTGAAACCTGTGCCTCCGGCTCTCTCAGGATCCGTGCCGTCCCGGGAAGGTCAGTTCGGCGACCCCGGACTTGTCCAGGTCCCCAAGCCCTTCCGCGGTCATCCTGTCATACTGTGCCTTGGTCGCATCGTTGACAGGCAGGCTCAGGCCTGCCTCCTGTGCCAGGGCCTGCGCGATCCCGGAGTCCTTGGCAGCATGCTCGGCTGAAAACCAGCACTCGTGATCGCGATCGATCATGTCCTCGGAATCCGTCTCCAGTACGCGCGAGTTGGCGCCGGTCTGGGAAAAGATTTCACAGATCAACCCGAGATCGAGCCCCAGGGCCGTGGCCAGGCCGAGACCTTCTGCCAGACCAGCCGTGTTGATGTTCATCACCATGTTCACCAGTGCCTTCACCTTGGCGGCCTGTCCAGCCTCTCCGCAGTGGCGCAGGTTCAGGGAGAGGTCATCAAGAAGTGCCCGGTGACTGTTGAAGACTTCCTCCTCCCCTCCGATCATGAGGTAGAGGTTGCCTTCCCGTGCATGACTGATGCTTGAAGCCATGGCACCTTCCAGCACCGCGGCCCCGAGCTCCTTGCCCGCATTGTATACTTCGCGGTGCGCGCCTGGAGAGAGCGTGGCGCAGTTGATGAAGGTCTTGCCCCCCGCATTCTGCAACAGGTTGTCCCCCTCCGTGAAATAGATCGCACGCATGGCGTCGTCGTTCGTGACCACGGTGATGATGACGTCCGCGGCGGCGGTGACCTCGGCGAGGTTCCCACAGTTCGCGGCGCTCAGTTCTTCCGCAAGAGAGGCGGCGATCTCCTTGTTGATATCATAGACCGCGGTCACATCGTGGCCGCAATCGAGTTGCAGGTGGCGGGCCATGTTGGCGCCCATCCGTCCCACTCCGACAAATGCTACTTTCTGGCTCATGGTGTCTTATTCTTACTTTACTTGAATTCCGGGTAGAAGGGATTGTGGGCCTTTTCCTCACCCACCGTCGTCATCGGCCCGTGTCCCGGACAGATGATGGTGTCATCCTGAAGGGTGAATAGTTCAGCCCGGTTCGTCGTCAGGGCGTCCTGGTAGGAAACCAGGCCTCCTCCCATCGACTGTGCGAAGAGAGCATCTCCCACAATCGCCACAGGCCGCGCCAGGCCGTTAATCACGTAGGTCGTGCCACCCGGTGAATGACCCTTGGTGAGCCGCGTGGAGACCCGCAACGTCCCCACCGAGAAAGCATCCCCCGGTTGAAACCGGGTTGCCTCCGCCACCGGTTCAAGGGCGCCCACGAAGGTCTTCACCTCTGGATTGTACGACTCCACCACAGCCCGGTCCATGATGTGGTCGAGATGGGTGTGGGTGAGGAAGAGTTGCGTGAGTTTCAGGTCAAGTTCCTTAACAAGACCGATTGCCCCGCCTGCATCCGTTCCGGTATCGAACAGTGCGGCCTCCCGGGAAGTGGGATCCCACACCAGATAGTTATTCACCGTCATGTCATCATAGACGGTGTTGTACTGGCACAGGCCCTCCAGTTCGACCGGCTCCGGCGTCCATGCTTCCTTGGCACGCTCCACCAGAGTATCCGCATCCAGCCCGAGGGGCGAGGCGACCTTGCGCAGAGCATCCTCCTCGAACTCGCCGTCTTTCAGTTTCGCGATGGTCTCCTCGGGCACGCCCGTCAGGAACTCCAGAACCCCGTCTGCGATTCCGGTGCCCCGCAGCGCTTTCCCGAGAACATCCTCGAAATTATCTTCCAGGGAGATGCTGGTCATTGCTTCGACGATTTCACTTTAAGGAGTTTGGCAATGCGGCCGAACCGGTTCCAGTCCTGCACATAGAGATTCCCCGACGGGTCGTAAGCCAATCCGTGTGGGGCAGTGAAGTGAGCGGGCTTCGCCTGATTGGGCGCCACCCCGTTCTGCCCCCTCTGTTTCGGGTTGGGGTTTTCACCGAGGAGGGCAATCACCTTGCCCGCCTTGTCGAGGATCTTGACTCCACCCGCCAACTCGGTCACCGCCACCACCTCTCCCCGGAAGGCAAGATCAGTGGGCCGACGCAGGCCGTCAGCAACAACTCCAATCCAGTTCCCATCCAGATCCCAGTGGGTCAGGCGACCGTTCTCCCGGTCCGCCACCATGATTCGCGGCGGATCAAAGCGGTAGTCAAGAGCCATGCCGTGCGCGGTATTGCACTGGCCTTCTCCCCTCCCGCGTCCGCCAAAGGTCTTGATGAGTTTTCCCTCCGCGTCAAACTTGTGCATGAAGTTGGAGCCGTATCCAAGGGCAATGAAGATCGAGCCGTCGGGTGCAATATCGGCAGCGGTCACTCCTCCCCATCCGCCCTTGACTTCAACGGTCCTGTCGTTCGGGATCTGGAAGACTTCCTTGCCGTCCAGCGTCATCTTTACCAGGCGCTTTCCCGCTGTATGAGAGGCCCAGATGTACTCCGTTCCGCCCTCTTCCCGGATGAAGAGATCATGGATGTTGCCCGGTCCCACTTTCCCCAGCTGCTTTCCCTTTGCATCGTAAATGAGGATCCCATTCGGCGTATCCGTGCTGAAGTAGATTCTTCCGGCCTTGTCGATGGCGACCCCGCCATTGGTACTACCTACCCCCTTGTTTTCCGTCGTACCCCACCAGGGAACGTTCTTATAGGAATGATCACCGGAGCCGGTGGCAACCGCAACGGTGAGAATTTCGCCCTGTGGTGCGACACCCTTGTGGGGATGGGCCGACAGGACGCCCGGTAATGTGGAAGCCGCGGCAAGCAGCAGGATGGGTTTCATGACGGACCAGATATGGCTTCTTCCTGCGGACAGGAAAAGAACTTTTGAACCCTGCCAAACCTTCGCACCGTTTTATTGCCGGGAATCGGCACACAACAAAAAAAGGCCGCTGTCTCCAGTGGCCTTGATTAACTTAACGAAGCTGAGGAAAAGGAAGAGCGCTAGCTGGCAGCTCCATCCTTGGCCCCGGGCTTCTTCTTTTTGCCTTCGGCCCCGGGTTTGGGTTTCTTCCTGCCGCCCTTCACTTCGTCAGCAGTCAGGGCCCCGTCACCATTCTTGTCCCGCTTCTTGAAAAGCGCCTCGATTTTCTCGGCTGGAACAGGCTTGGACTTGGCCGCTCCCCAGGACTTCATTTCATCCAGGGTGATCTTGCCGTCCTTGTTCTTGTCGGCGGACATCAGTCCCTTCGCTTTCTTGGCTGGTTTGTCCTTGGGCTTGTCACCATCCTTGTCGTCGGCAACGACCAGTCCCACCCCGGCGATCGTGATCGCCGCTATCAGTTTCAATGTATTCTTCATCAGTAGTTTGTGTGCGTGGAAGCACGCTTGTTGCTTCCCTCACTATAACTGTCGCTCACCCCGATTCCTATCGCCCAAAGTGCAAAAAACGCGTGCCATCCCTCCGGAACCCCCAAGTTCACTCTCCCACCAGCAGGAAATCCACCAACTGGCGTTCCCTGTTGACCCTCGCCACCCGTACCGCCACGACCTGGCCCAGAGTCAACTCGGCGCCCTGCATCGTGGCATACCGCATCCTGTGAGATTCCAGACGCCAGTCTCCGGCCGGGAACTCATCCCGTTTGACGAGACCACGTTGCAGGATTTCAAGAGCCTCAACCATGAGACCGATCCTGCGCACGTCGGTGATAACCGCCTTGAAGACCGGAGGGTTGGCGTCATGCGCGCTGAGGTGCAACCACTCGAGCATCTTGAGGCGATGAGATTCCGTTTCCGCACTCGCACTCGTCCGCTCGGTGGTGGAGATGTGATTTGAAATCTCCGCACATTGCAACTGGACCGGCGCCCGCGGGGAATGGGTGGGCGGATTCTCCAGGAGGGGCTCCAGCGCCCGATGCATGATGAGGTCGGCATAGCGGCGGATGGGACTGGTGAAATGGCAATAGTCTGTCTTGGAGAGGCCATAATGCCCCAGAGGACCCTCGCGATAACTTGCCCGCTTCAGACTCTTGAGCAAGCCCACCTTGATGGCGTGCTCTTCCGGTTGTCCCCGGCATTCCCGCAAAAGACTCTGAATGTGCTTCCTGTTGACGAGATCCCCCGGTTCATAGCCGTGAGCACGCGCAAGTTCCGCGAATTCGAAGAGCTTGTCGTGATCCGGTTCCTCGTGCACGCGATAAATCCCGGGACGCCCGGCATTCTTCACCGCACGCGCCACCGCCTCATTGGCTGCCAGCATGAACTCCTCGATCAGCTGGTGACTTTCATTGTAATCCTCGCGCCGGTAACCGGTTGGGCGCCCGGACTCATCGAGCTCCACGCGAATCTCCGGAAACTCCAGATCCAGTGCTCCCTGAACAAACCGGCGCTGACGCAAGAGCTTGGCCAGCTTCCAGCACTCCCTGAGAGTGCCCGCGATTTCGCAGCGGGATGGATCATCCACATCCCCCTTCCCCTCGAGCATGTTCTGCGCTTCCTCGTAAGTGAGCCGGAACTTGGAGCGGATGACCGCTTTTTCGAAACGCACCTGCGTCATCTTCCCCTTACCGTCGAAGCCCATCACCACGCAACAGGTAAGGCGGTCCTCCCCCGGCACCAGGGAGCAGATTCCGTTACTCAACGCTTCAGGGAGCATCGGGAGAACCCGGTCCACCAGGTAGGTCGAGTTGCCGCGCTTCCGTGCTTCCCGGTCCAGGGCGGTGCCCGGTTTCACATAGTGTGCGACATCCGCGATGTGCACCGCCAGCTCCCATCCCTGCTCATGCTCCCGGAGCCAGATCGCATCATCGAAATCACGCGCATCCGCCGGATCGATTGTGATGACCAATTCCTCCCGCCGGTCCGCCCGTCCCTCCAGCGCCTCCGGCAGGACGGAGGAAGGAATCTCCCCGGCCTCTTCCTCCACCCCCCCGGGAAACTCCTCATGCAACCCATGGCGCAGGATGATTCCACGGATATCCACTCCCGGTTCATCCGGCCAGCCCAGCACCTCGGCAATCTCCCCGCGAGGCGCCACCTGCCGGCTGTCCCACTCCAGCAGACGTACCGCCACCATCTGCCCCGACTTCCCTTCCGCCGCGTTCTCCAACTCGATTGTTGGAGGCAGGCTCTTGTCGGTGGGCTGCACGTAGACAAATCCCTTGCGTTCCATCAGGATGCCCACCACCACCCCGCTGCGGCGCTGCAGGATGCGTTCCACGCGACCAGTGGCCTGGTCCTCCGCGCCCGGGAGCTCCAAGGACGCGCGCTTGTGCTTGGCGTGCTTCCACCAGACCGGCGGACCAAGTCGCTCGACGCGAAGTGCCACCCGGTCACCATCGAGCGCCACCGAAGTCTTTCGCGCCCCGACGTAAATGCGGCTGAAGCGCTCCAGGTCAATTCCGCTCGCCAAGTTGGCAGGGTCACGGGGGTCAGGATAAAACCAGGCGGCACCCTTCGGCTGAAAGCGAAGAATCCCGGAGAGCAGGTTCCCCTCCTGTTCGCGAAGCCGGTAGCGGGCCTTTTTCCCACGGACAATCACCCCCTCCCTCTCAAGGGCCGCCAACTCGGCTCGTAAATCAACCCGCAGGTCGGGGTGGAGCTCCAGATCACGAGCCAATTCGCCCTTGTTGCTCGGACGATATCCGGGGCGGCGCATGAGCTCCAAAACCTTCTCCCGCAATCCCCCGCCCTCTCCCATGACCGGACTCTGGATAGTTGATGCCCGGTCATCAATGCGGAAGGCCTGCAAAAATTGAGTTGCATCAAACCCGGGACGAGACCAGCTTGGTATTGACATTGTAATTCCCGAAACCGGAAGATTGCCAAATCCCGGCCATCCCGCCACCTTTCCCGCAGAAAACTCCCCAATTCCAGATCAGCTATGAAAATAACTTCCCCTCCTTCCAGGAACCGCGGCTTTACCCTCATCGAACTACTCGTCGTCATCGCCATCATCGCGATCCTCGCGGCCCTCGGCTTCAGCGGTGGCGCCGCCGTGATGAACACCGCCAAGAAAACCGTCGCCAAGAACGACTGCACCAACCTCGTCCAAGCCATCCAAGCCTACTACGACGACTACAACTACCTGCCCGAAGCCCCGGAAGCTGGCACAGCTCCGGGCGCGCCTACCACCAACGAACTGATGGACCAGCTGGTGGGCTTTGACAAGGAAAGCAATCCCAAGGAAGAGCGCTACTACTCAGGCAAGGATGCCAAGGGCAAGACCCAGAATGGTGCCTACGGAGGACTCTTCTACACCCAACGCTCAGTGGAGCTTTTTGACGCCTGGAAGAAGAGCGGCATTGCTGCTACCAACCGCCACTATTTCGTCCTCATGGATATTGATCTGGACGATGAGCTCACCGATCCCTTTGACGCCACGAAACCTCTCTTCGGACGCATGGCCATCGCGTGGACCTCGGGACGTGATGGACAGTACACCACCGGTCAGGCCACCGCGACGAAGAACCGCGACAACGTTTACTCCTGGAGGGGAAAGCAATAAGTCCGGCATCATAACCTGACCTGCATGGTAAAAAGCTGGCTTCGGCCAGCTTTTTTGTTGTCTTCCCCCCTTCCTGATTACTCCGATCCTCTTGGCTGCATCCGTGAACAGCCTGCCATCGGCAACGGTAATGAACAAGGGATGATCATGCGGTCTCCTGCTTCTGAGTGCCAATCCCCGATCCGTGAGGGCTGACCGGAAATCGACGATTACCCGTTTCCCTTGCAATAAAAAGCCGGGCGGTTCCCCGCCCGGCTTTGTTCGTTGATCAATCTGGAAACCTGGATCTTCTCGTCTTCTCCTAGAATCCCATGCCGCCGCCACCGTGATCGTGTCCGTGCGGCTCCGCGGCTTCCTCCTCGGGAAGATCGGTGACGACACACTCGGTGGTCAGAAGCAGTCCCGCGATGGAAGCTGCATTCTGTAGCGCACTCCGGGCCACCTTGGTGGGATCCACCACCCCTTGGGCGATGAGGTCGACGTAATCGTCCTTGGCCACATCGTAACCAATGCTGCCCTCCGAGTTCTTGACGTGCTCGACGATGAGCGCTCCTTCCCGGCCTGCGTTGGCGGCCAACTGACGGAGGGGAGCCTCCACCGCGCTGCGCACCAGCTCCACACCAGTAGCTTCGTCACCCTCCAGCTCCACGCTATCGAGGGCGCACTGAGTCCGGATGAAGGCCGTGCCGCCTCCAGGAACGATCCCTTCCTCCACCGCTGCACGGGTAGCGTGCAGGGCGTCTTCCACGCGGGCCTTCTTCTCCTTCATCTCGGTCTCGGTAGCCGCACCCACATTGATGACAGCCACCCCGCCGGCGAGCTTGGCAAGACGCTCCTGGAGCTTCTCCCGGTCGTAGTCGGAGGTGGTTTCGTCGATCTGCTTGCGGATCTGGGTCACGCGGCCGCTAATGGCCTCGCTGCCGCCGCCACCTTCCACCATGGTGGTATCTTCCTTGCCGATCTTGACGGTCTTCGCTTCCCCGAGGTCGGTGAGCTCGATGTTCTCGAGCTTGATTCCGAGGTCCTCGGTAATGCAACGACCACCAGTGAGGATAGCAATGTCCTCCAGCATGGCCTTGCGACGATCACCAAAGCCGGGAGCTTTCACGGCCGCGATGTTGAGCGTGCCGCGGAGCTTGTTCACCACAAGGGTGGCGAGAGCTTCCCCTTCGACATCCTCCGCGATAATCAGGAGAGGGCGGCTGGTCTTGGCCACTTTCTCGAGAAGCGGAAGCATGTCCTTGAGATTCGAGATCTTCTTCTCATGAATGAGGATGTAGGCACTGTCGAGATTGGCCTCCATGCTCTCCGTATCCGTTACGAAGTAGGGAGACAGATAGCCCTTATCGAACTGCATGCCCTCCACCACGTCGAGAGTGGTCTCGATGCCCTTGGCTTCTTCCACCGTAATGGTTCCATCTTTGCCGACCTTGTCCATGGACTCCGCGATGATATCGCCGATTTCCTGGTCCCAGTTGGCCGAAACGGTAGCGACCTGCGCGATCTCCTTGCTGTCGGAAACCTCTTTCGAGATCTCTGCCAGCTTGTTCACGATGGCTTCGGAAGCCTTCATGATTCCACGCTGGAGGCTGATCGGATTGGCACCAGCAGTCACGTTGCGGAGACCTTCCTTGTAAATGGCCTCGGCCAGCACGGTGGCGGTGGTGGTTCCGTCCCCGGCTACGTCGGAGGTCTTGCTGGAGACCTCGCGGATGAGCTGGGCTCCCATGTTTTCGTAGGGATCCTCAAGCTCGATCTCCTTGGCCACCGAGACACCGTCCTTGGTGATGGTGGGGGAGCCGAACTTTTTGTCGAGGATCACGTTGCGTCCGGCCGGTCCCAGGGTGGCTTTCACCGCGGCGGCCAGTTTCTCCACCCCGCGCAGGAGCGCGTGCCGGGCGGATTCGTCAAACTTCAGTTGCTTGGCAGACATTGTGTTTTCTTTAGGTTGTCAGTTAATAATTGTCGGTTGTCGGCTGGGAGTCCCGATAGCGGATTACTCCCGACCACGGATGTTAGTCCGCAATCACGCCGAGAATGTCGCCCTCATTGATGATGAGGACATCTTCGCCATTCACTTTGACATCAGTTCCACCGTACTTCGAGATGAGGACCTTGTTGCCCTCCTCGACGGTGAATTGGATGTCGTTTCCGTTTTCGTCTTTCCCGCCGGTGCCGAGTGCGACGACTTCAGCTTCCTGCGGCTTCTCTTGGGCAGTGTCGGGAAGCACAATGCCGCCGGCACTGACTTCTTCAGCATCGAGGCGCTTTACAAGCACGCGCTGACCGAGTGGTTTGATACTAGCCATTGTTTCGTAGTGGTTGGTTCTGGTTGGTTCTGGTTGGTTTTGGTCGAGTAGCCGCCCCGTCTTCCGGAGAAGAGCGGGGCGGGAAACTGACAGATTACTTCTCGGCGTCAACGACTTCCGCATCAACGACCTTGCCCTTGGCCTCACGGGGCTCTTCCGGAGCGTCCTCGGGAGGCACTGATCCCGCTCCAGCCCCCGCAGCTGCGGCTGCGGCAGGGTCCATTCCCGCTGCCCCGGCAGCCTGCTGGGCGGCAGCCATGAGTTCGCCCATGGTTTTCTCAAGCTCTTCGACAGCCGGCCGCACCGCTTCCATATCGGCGGCCTTGAGGGCCTCGCGCACCGCTTCGGTTTTCGCCTCCAGATTGCTCTTCAGCTCGGCAGGTGCCTGGTCGCCCAGTTCCTCAAGCTGTTTCTCGACCTGGTAGACGAGATGCTCGGCCTTGTTCTTTTCGTCGATCTCCTCGGCGCGTTTCTTGTCTTCCTCCGAGTGGGCCTCCGCCTCCCGTTTGGCCTTCTCGATCTCGTCATCACTCAGGCCACTGGACCCTTCAATGGAGATCTTCTTTTCATTGCCGTTCTTCTTGTCGCTGGCGGTCACATGCAGGATCCCGTTGGAGTCGATGTCGAAGGTGACTTCGATCTGGGGCATGCCGCGCGGCGCGGATTCAATGCCCTCCAGATTAAAGGTTCCGAGAATCTTGTTGTTGGCGAATATGGGTCGTTCGCCCTGGCAGACCCGGATTGTCACCTCGGGCTGGTGATCCGCCGCAGTGGAGAAGATCTGGGATTTTTGTACCGGGATGGTGGTATTGCGCTCGATCATCGGGGTGGATCGGCTGCCCTCCGTTTCGATCGCAAGCGTGAGCGGAGTGACATCAAGCAGGACCACATCCTTGACGTCGCCTTGCAGGACGCCCCCCTGAATCCCAGCTCCGATAGCAACCACCTCGTCCGGATTCACCCCCTTGTGGGGCTCCTTGCCCGCAAGCTCCCTGGCCACTTCATGGACCTTGGGCATCCGGGTCATCCCGCCCACCAGCACGAGTTCATCGATCTCGCTGGCACTGACGCCCGCCTCCTGCAGGCAATCGCGTACCGGCTGCTTGGTACGATCCAGCAAGTGCTCGGTAAGCTGCTCCAGCTTGGAACGGGAGATCTCCATCTGGATATGTTTGGGCCCGGTCTGGTCTGCCGTCACGAAGGGCAGGTTGATTTCGTAGGTATTAGAGGAACTCAGCGCAATCTTGGCCTTCTCTGCCTCCTCCTTGATGCGCTGCAGGGCATCCGGCTGCCCCCCCAGATCAATGTCCTCCTTCGCTTTGAATTCGGAGACCACCCAGTCGATGATGGCGTTGTCCCAGTCGTCACCACCAAGCTGCGTGTCTCCGTCGGTGGCCATCACTTCGAAGACTCCGTCCCCGATATCGAGAACCGAAATATCGAAGGTCCCGCCTCCGAGGTCGTAAACGGCGATCTTCTCATCGCTCTCCCTGTCGAGCCCGTAGGCCAGCGAGGCGGCTGTGGGCTCGTTGATGATGCGGCGGACCTTCAATCCCGCGATCTCCCCCGAAGCCTTGGTGGCGTTACGCTGTGAATCGTTGAAATAAGCCGGCACCGTGATGACAGCCTCTTCGATGGTCTCTCCCAGCTTGGCCTCT
>JAAZXD010000420.1 GCA_014240355.1 Roseibacillus sp.
CGCCGCGCTCCAATGGCCTGTGTGTTTCCTTGCGCCTTGACGGAGCTCCCCGGAAATGGGCACAGTTCCTCTTGAGACGTATCGGTTCTGCCAGTTTTTCCTGCACCCCCCGACCATCGTGATTCCACCAAACAAGACGCTGGCTCTCCGCTTGCTTCTTGCTGCCTCAGGACTGCTTGCCTCATCGCAATCTGTCATGGCCGTGCCAAATACGACCGGGAATCAGAGAGTGCTTGCGATCCGCATCAACTTTCCCGACCACCGGTCAACTCACGGGTTTGATGCGGTGACCAACAAGCTCCAGGCGGTGAAGCGCAATTTTGACAAGTATTCGTATGGAAAGTACAACCTCATCGTTACCGTCACGCCCAGGGTTTACACCATGCCCCACAATGCCGGATGGTATAAAACGGCCGGATCTTTGGCCGCGGCCGCGGAACAGGCGGTAAACAGGAGTGGCTTCGCCACCGTCCCGGGGCCCTACCGCCATGTGGGGATCTTCTTCACCGGAACCAACTTCGGCTGGGGGGGCCTGGCCACCAAGGGAGGCAGGCGCTTCTGGGTGAAATCGCTGGGCGCCACGGAGCATGAAATGGGTCACAACCTGGGATTTGATCATCCGTATCACTGGGTCAGGAGGAACATCGCTTCGGGCAATCCGATCGGAATTCCCGGGGTTGGCAAGAAGGGCGATACCTACTCTTTCATGAAGAGGGCCGGCGTGTCCCCCAAGGCGCGGGAGGCCCACATGGCCAACTGGATCACCAACAACACGCGATTTAATCATACTCGTGACGGGGTCTACATGGATCGCCTTTATAATATCGACCAGCAGAACGTCGGCGCGGGCCGGAAGCGCTGCATCCGGGTGGACCGCAAGGGGCAGTCCAAGCAGTGGGTCTGGCTTCAATACCGCTCCAAGCTCCTCAACAAGTTCAGCAGTCCCGGCAAGAACTACGGGCTGCAGAAGGGCTTGCAGATTTACTACCAGCGAAACACCGATCCCTCTCTCCTGTGCGATTACAAGCCCGGGGGGGCACTCGACAACGCGCACCTCCCACCCTATGAGACGCTTCATGATGGAGGAGGGGATCTCTTCATCACCAACCTTGGAACGGGCGGCACCCTTCCCAATAAATACATGGATGTCGCGGTGATCCGGGGAGGTCACCAGAGCAACGTCGCTCCGACCGCCACCTGGGACGCCCCCTTGGCCGTTCCGGCTGGCGCTCCCGTGACAATCACCGTCACTCCCACGGACGCGGATGGAGATTCCTGTGTGGGCGTCTGGACGACCGGGAATCACCCGGAGATCTTTGAGGACAATGCCCTGAGTCTCACCCACACCTGGGAGCTGCCCGGCCCGGACTCCGTGTCGGTTGACGTCCTGGACCTGCGTGGTGGAACTGTGACGCTGAGCCAGGAAATCACGGTTCTGGACGTTTTTGGCATGCCTGAGCCCACCGCGCACGTGGACAATTTTACGGCCTTCGCTCCCAGCAATGAAATCGTCAACCTGTCATGGACCGATGCCGGAGGAGCAGACCCGCCCTATGGCTACGTCCTCTTTGCCAGCACAACGCCGGGCTTCCCTGGTCCGGTCGATCTGAGCGCCCCTGAGATGGATCCCGACCTGAGCGACGGCGGGGCGGTGGTCTATGTCCGGCAGGGCCTTCAGTCCCATCAATTCAGGGGTCTGACCAGAACGACCCCCTACCACTTTGCGATCTATCCCTACTCCAACACCGGGGTGAATATTGATTTCAAGACGGTTCCTGCCGCGCCGGTGGATTCGGTGACAACCCCCTCCGGCATCCTGCTGGCCGATGGCCTCGATTACACCCTCGGAAACGGGATCGTGATCACCGCTGGAGCTCCCATGGATCATATCGACCCCGACGGGGTCCTTTCCGATGCCCAGTTTGGCAGCGACAATGAGGAAGTCGTTTCCAATCTGCGAGGCCGGGATTTCACCACCGGTTTCAGCGAACCCCTCACCGGGTTCGCCTGGTCGGCATCCTCCTTCATGCGGAGTGTCAATGCCAACAACTCGAACTTCTCGGGTCTCGTTCTGGATGGAGGAACCGCCACGGGGGCCTTCCGGAGCACTTCCCTGACCAACGCCGATTTCAGTGGCACCACCATCACGGCCGGGGCGAACAGCTTCAACAGCGCCTCGGGCAAGAATGCCACCTTTGCCGGAGCAGCATTCCATCTCTCGGGATCGGATCACTTCGCGGGATCCAAGATGACCGGGTGGAACTTCTCCGGCGCCAGTTTTTCACTGGCTCCCGGAACAACCCTGTTTGGCGATACAACGACTGCCGCCAATACCAACTGGATCGGAACCGACATGTCGGACCCCGATTTCCTCGCCACCGAGCTGGACCTGTTGGACGGGACCGGTCCCAAATTCTATGACGCCGCGACAACTGTTTTTCCGGTGGGATTCCCCACTGATGCCGCCACCCTGGCGACCAAGAACTGGTTCCAGGTGACTGTTGAGCCTTCTGCTCATGCCGCCTCGTTCACCGCTTCTTCACTCGCCGAGACCATCGACCTGTCCTGGACCGACGCAACGGGCGCGGTGCCGGCCTTCGGCTACCTGATCATGGCCAATACAACCAACATCTTTACCGACCCGGTCGACGGCGTTTCCCCTCCCGGGGATACGGACCTCCGGAACGGATCGGCCGTTGTCCGCGAGGGTGCGACCACGGGACTGGCGGCGGGCGCAGAGACGCCGCTGGTAGACGGCGACACGGTCGTGGCCGCCAGCGAGGATCCCATTCGGATCGCGGTGACCCTGGGGGAGGCCGAGGCGCCGTACGCCGCGGCAGCGCCTACGACCCAA
>JAAZXD010000421.1 GCA_014240355.1 Roseibacillus sp.
GGGTTCGATCATCGACGGATTCACCGTGACAAACGTCGGACGTTACGATGATGCACGGTGGCGCAAGAATCACGCAACTCGGGGCGAAAACCAACTTCATGAGCAGATCGGCGGCTTCGGGGTCCCCGGCATCGGAGCGGATGGTGTGAGCGGAAGGATCATCAACAACATCGTGCACCACAACGGGCATACCGGGATCGCCCTTCGCGGGAACAATCCGGAGAAAGAGCAGCCCTCGCTGGTAGAGAAAAACATCTGCTACCGCAACATGGGAGGCGGGATCGGCATCATGACCCAGGCTCGTGCCAGGATTCTCGGCAACACGTGCTTCGAAAACTTCTACGCCGGAATCGGACACAACAACGCCAGTCCGTTAGTCCAGGGAAACGAGTGCTCGGGGAATATCCGCGCCGGGATCGGCATCAGCGAGGGAGCCTCGCCTACCGTTCAGCGCAACAAGTGCCACCACAACCGGCGAGCCGGGATAGGCATTCGAACCGGAGAAGCCACCAAGCCGATCGTGGAGGACAACGACTGCTACGAGAATGGAATGGCGGGAATCGGAACCGACGAGGGCTCGGCACCCGTGATCCGCGCAAACCGCTGCCTGCGGAATGAGATGGCGGGAATCGGGGCACGGCACAACGCCAAGCCCGTCATTGAGCACAACGAGGTGCGGGGGAACAAACTTGCCGGGATCGGTTTCGAAGCATGTGAAAACGGAATTGCGATCGTCCGTGACAACACCGTGTGCGAAAACGGCATGGTCGCGATCGGGGTCCAGACCGGGTGGACGGTCCAGATCATCAACAACACCCTCTCCCGTCCCGATGGCATGCCCCCGGTCATCATGGTCTTCAAGAACGCGGAAGCCATCATCGACGGGAACACTATCGTAGGGCCCGGCGTGGCCGGCATCCGCCTTGGAGGAACAGCCGAAATACGAAACAACATCATCCACGGCCGGAAGCTACGCCCCAATGGACCGCCGCAATTCGGGGTCTGGGCTCTCCCGGGGTCGCATCTCAAAATGAGCGGAAACTCGTTCAAAACGTGGCGCCACGCCCTTTACGCAAGTGACTCCACTGTGACGGCGACGGGCAACACCGCGGAAACGTTCGTGCGGGTGGCCTACGTAGTCGAGAACCCGTCCGCACCCGCGACCGTCTCCGGCAATATCGCAATCAGCTCCAACCCGGGAGACACCGCCGTAAAGGTTGACCACGAGCAGGGGGCGGTGAGGGACAATCTGATGAAGCCACCAGCGAAGTAACGGGATTATCATTCTTCGCCTTGCGATCATGCCGAGGCATGCAATTCTTCGGGCTTCATGTCCTTACAACGCTGGTCATCATGACTACCCGCCTTCTCGCCAGCCCCCTCATCACCGATCTCACCGCGGACAACCCTCCTCACCAATGAATCTGCTCCTTTCGAGACAACGCCCTGCCGTCTGTCTCTCCACCGGTTCCTGGTGATCACCCTGCAGGCCTGACCCCTTTTTTCCCTTTGGAATTGGTGTATTGCCCGTCACCCATGAACTGCACCCCCCGTCTTTTCTCCTGCATTCTCTTCCTTGCCCTTCCGGCGGCTGCGAGGACCTTTCCCGAGGCAGAGCGGACCGCACACGAGCAGGGCGGCAAGGCTCTGAAGCAGTCCGTCCAGGGCATCTCGAAAAAGGATCTGCGCAATTACGTAACCCGCCTCGCCTCCCCGGAATACGAAGGCCGCGGAACAGGAGACAAGGGCGAACGCATGGCGACTGCTTACCTTGCGGCCTTCCTTGAAGGTCTTGGCCTGCGCCCGGCAGGAGAGAATGAATCCTACTTTCAGACCTTCGACTTCCCCGCGGGCATGAAACTGGATGGTGAAAACGATCTCACCTTTAACCGGGGAGTCCCTGCCGGGTTTGACAGGACAATCACCCCGGGAAAGCACTACCAGCCGCTTTCCTTCAGCCGTTCGGGCAGTTTTACAGCAGAGCTGGTCTTTGCAGGATTCGGGATCGTTGCCGGAGATTACGACAGCTTCGAAGAGTTGGAGGTGAAGGACAAATGGGTCGTGGTCCTGCGGGGAAACCCGGAAGCCCGTCCCCGGCTCCGCGGCTCAGGCCCGCTCGTCGTCAAAGCCAACCTGGCGAAGGAAAAAGGTGCGACCGGAATCATCTTCGTCAAGGGAACCAACAAAGAGGTTTCGGCCGAACTCTTCCCCCCCAGCCAGGACATTGGTGGAGGCGCGATCATTCCCGCTCTCATCATCACTGACCAACTGGCCGCCCCTCTTCTCACCGGGAAACAGGAACCTGCTTCCCTGAAGGACCTCTTTGAATCCTACTCCAGGGCGGAGAAGGTGAAAGGATTTGCCCTGAAGCAGAGGATCTCGGCCCGCATCGGAGTGGCCAGGAACCGCGACGAGGGCCGCAACGTGGTGGCACGCCTTGTCGTGGGTGAGAACCCTTCAGAGGAAGCCATCATGATCGGAGCCCATATCGATCACCTGGGATACGGTAATCGCGGAGGAACCCGCGCCCGAGGTGAGGAAGCGGACGAGATTCACTTCGGAGCCGACGACAACGCCTCGGGGGTGGCTGCCATGATGGAGTTGGCCCAGCACTTTGCCGCGCAGAAGGCAAGGGGAGCTCTCATGCTCAAGCGCGACCTCCTCTTCGCAGGCTGGTCGGGAGAGGAATTGGGACTGCATGGTTCGAGCCACTACGTCGAGCAGGCCCGGAAGAAGGGCGCACTCTATCCCCGGGTCGCTGCCTACCTCAATCTCGACATGGTTGGTCGACTCAAGAAGGAGGGCCTCAACGTCCAGGGAACCGGGTCAAGCGGAG
>JAAZXD010000422.1 GCA_014240355.1 Roseibacillus sp.
GGACTGGAAATCGCCGAGAATTCCGATCCCAACGGGACCGGGAACTATCCCACCCGCGTCCTGACGGTCACCAATCCGACCAATGGCACGGTCACCGGCGGCGGGACCTACCGGCTCGGGACCGTGACGAGCGCGGAAGCCAGCCCGGCCCTCGGCTATCTCTTCACCGGTTGGACCGGGGACGCCACCGGCACCGACAACCCGCTCGGCCTGACTATGGACGACAACCAAACGGTGGGAGCGGACTTTGGCCGGGACGGCCGGGACCCCGACGCCGACGGCCTGAGCAACTACGAGGAGATTGTAGTCCATGGCACCAATCCCAATGACTCAGATACCGACGGGGATGGTTTTAATGACGGGGATGAAATCGTGGAAGGATCTGACCCGAATGACGCAGGTAGCGTCCCCGTTACCAACGAGAACCGGCGCATACCAATCAGCCTGAGCACTATCAACCTGGGACTAGCCCAGGACGCGCTCCTCCTGGGCTTTCCAAGTGCGAGTGGCAAGTTCTACCGGATCGAGGAATCCGAGGATCTCCGGGTATGGTCGATCAGGGAATTCAGAGTGCCGGGAACCGGAGAAAGCATCCAACGCTTTTTCCCAATGCGTGAACCGAGACTGTTTCTACGGGTCGAGGAGGAGTAACGCCCAACACCCCCATATCCGGGTGCAGGAACCAGGGTGCGGTGGACGCAGTTAGCTGTAGTGGGGCAGGGTGCGGGTTGGATTGCTTCCTTCGTTTCGCTTTGCGGGGCGCCTTTCTCCCACTCACCACTCCGGCAGCCCGTCAGGGAATCAAAAAGATGTTCAAGGCGTTGAAAATCCGGGGATTTCCGCCGGGAGCATCGGGGAAGTCGATTACCGCGCTGGTGTAGGGTGCATTCGACGGATCGACGGTGCACTTGATCCAATACACATCCGCCGCGTCATCACCTTCATCGGAAAGAGTGGCACCGAAACTGGAGCGCGAGACGTAGGTCACGGTGGTTGTCGTGCCGTTGATGGTGACGCTTTCGGGAGCGAGGTTGGCTCTCCTCGGCGGCGCCGGAACCGAGGGATTCCGAATCTGGAGGTAAACAACATCGGCAGTGGACGGACCACCGAATGGCTCGCTGTAAGCGCCGCCCAGGGCGTTGTCCTTGGCGATGAGGGCATCGTAGGCCGCTTGTTCGGCCGGGTTGAGAGCGGCAAGGTTGAGGGGAGAGTCCTCGTTCGGGTCGTTGAGGAGGTTGTAGAACTCGAAAGTGGGGGTGTCACTCGTGATGGTGGGATCGCCGAAGATGATCAGCTTGTAATCCGGATCAGATCCCGGGAAAACGGGGTCGGTTTCCATGCGAATCGAACGGGCCGCGGGGAAATTCGTGTCATTGAATGTCTCCGTGACGGCGCAGCGCCTCGCAGTGTCCGTGCCATTGAGGATCGGGAGAATGCTGGTAGCATCGATTCCGGTCCCTGGATAGGGCACCCCGGCGAGCGCGAGGATGGTGGGGAAAAGATCCACCACGTGAACAAGCCGGTCACTTGTGCTGCCGGCGGGAATCGTCACATCAGGACCGAGCGCAATGAAGGGGACGTGAACCCCGCCCTCATAAGGGTCGCTCTTGGAATGGCCGGTAGGTCCGACTGGCCCATACGGCGCCTGCACGACCTGGGCCGGGGTCCCATTGTCTCCCACGAGGATCACGTTGGTCGTATTCAGGTCGACCGACTGCAGGAGGCGTCCGATCTCGGTGTCGAGGGCTTCGAGGGCCTTGTTGTAGAGTTCTCGGTTCGACGTCCCGGTCCCGCCTTGAAGCAGATCGGCAGGGGGTTCGTGGAAGGGAATGTGCGGGGCGTTGAATCCCATCCAGACGAACCACGGATCCCCTGCAAGTTCCCGGGCATCGATGAACGTCCTGGCCTCAGTGACCTGGTCGGTCGTTGAGTAGGTGGTGAAGTCGGCCGTGACCGTGCCGTTGTCGTTCTTGCGCCAGCTGAAATAGTCGCCCGCGCCACCTCCCGTGATGCCGATGAATTCAGGCCATCCCCCGGTGTTGCTCCAGCCGAGATTGTCCATCCGGCCATCGGTTCCCCCGAGGTGCCACTTGCCGTAGGAAGCAAGCGCATAGGGCGACCCAGCGTCGGCGAAAGCGTGCGGCAGGGTTGTTTCGGAGGCCTGGAGAATGTCGCCAGGAGCGCCCACTCCGGTGCGCCAGGCCTGTCGACCGGTGATGAGAGCGGCGCGGGTGGGCGAACAAACCGGTTGGGCGTATCCATTTGTGAATCGCACTCCCTGTGCAGCGAGGGATTGCAGGTTGGCCATCGTCGGGAAGGTCGTCCCCGGGCTGAGAACCGTATTGTTGTCGAGCGGGCTCGAGTCCGTCCCCCAGTCGTCAACGATCAGAAGGAGGATGTTGTTCTGGACCGCAGGTACAATGGTGTAAGTGCTCAATTGGATCCCGGTCGCGCCTCGAAAGGTCGCCACTATATTGAAGGTTCCAGGACCGAGATCGGAGAGATCAACGTCAAAAGTAATCTCCTGCTGACTCGGCCGGGACACGGTTGTGAGGTCGATTGTCATGCCCTCAAAGTCGAGGCTCAGGGGCAGGATCGACAGGTTGGGGGGCGCTGTTTGACCCGTATTTCCGGTGAGTGTGACCGTCACGGTTGTGAAGGGGCCCGCGAACGGATTGGTGAAATCGAACCCGGAGGAGTCGAACGAAGCCAGATCGGTCCGGGCAACGCGGTAGAAGTTGCTGCTGTTGGTCCCAAGCGCACCTGCGTCCTCAACACTAAGCGTGTCACCCTGGGCCACCGCGGCAGGAGCGACGGGCGTCCAAGCTGCGGTCG
>JAAZXD010000423.1 GCA_014240355.1 Roseibacillus sp.
GATTGATTTCAACCACCGGGGACTACGCCAGATTTTGTGAGATGCTGCTCCGCAAGGGAGAGTTGAATGGGAAGCGCGTTCTCAAGTCGGAAACCGTTGACCTCATGCTCAAGAATCACCTCAAGGACATAGGGAAGGTTTACGGATTGGGTGGAATGGTGAATGGAAAAGGACGCTATGAGTGGGGCGGGGCAGCGGGCACCCGTTTCTGGGTGGACTGCGGGGAGGGACATTATGCAGTCTTCATGATCCAGAACTGGGGGCGCAAGCCCGGCACCTGGGACGTATTCAAGAAGCATGCCCGAGAGGCGCTGGCGGGCGAGTGAGACTGTGGAGCAGGGCAGGATCCATCGCGCCCCGGCGTGAGGGACGCGA
Organism: Roseibacillus sp.; assembly: GCA_014240355.1. Lineage (GTDB taxonomy): Bacteria > Verrucomicrobiota > Verrucomicrobiia > Verrucomicrobiales > Akkermansiaceae > Roseibacillus_B. The sequence goes on from JAAZXD010000423.1 coordinate 376, forward strand.
TATTTCTGCATGGGCATGGGGTGACAGGAGGATGTGACTGCAACGACGGATTCTCCATGGCCATCCATTGGGATGATTGACGACCAATACGGCTGAAAGGTAGTCTGCGTGGGTCTTGAGATCTGGCCACCATCCCCGGATTGTGCTGTGCGCAGTGGGCATGTCCCTCTGCGGGTTGTCAGCCGGTCCCCTGCGTGAGGCGGATCTCTGGAGTGTGCAACCGTTGTCGTCCGAGGTGGAGGTCCCCGCGGTGGCAGACGACGATTGGGTGAATAATCCCATCGATCGTTTCATTCTGGCCAAGTTGGTGGAGAACCAACTCAACCCCGTCAGGGAGGAGGCGGACCGCTACACCCTCATCCGGCGCCTCAGTTTCGGGTTGACCGGGTTGCCGCCCTCCTTAGCGGCCATTGAGCAGTTCGTGAACGACGGGGCGGAGGATGCCTACGGAAAGCTGGTGGGGAGACTTCTTGGGAGTCCGCATTACGGAGAGCGATGGGGACGTCACTGGCTGGACGTGGTCCGGTTTGGTGAAAGTGACGGGGTTCTCACCGTGAATGAAGACAAGGTGAGGGGCAATGCGTGGAAGTTTCGCGATGCTGTGATCCGTGCCTTCAATGAGGATCTGCCCTTTGACAAGTTCGTGCGCTATCAGGTGGGCGGGCCGATGGAGGACGAGTCGAAGCGTGATCGTTATGTGGAGCTCAGGCAGTTCATGCATCTGGGGACGAGGTTGCAGAACAACTCGGATCCCAATGACAAGCAGTTTCACCGTCTGGACGACATGGTGTCTACAACGGGAACCGCTTTCCTGGGGCTGACCTTCGGATGTGCGCGGTGCCACGATCATCCGGTCGATCCGATGAGCACGGAGGAGTATTACCGGGTTGCCGCATTCTATTTCGATCAGGTCAGGGAAGCGCCCAAGGCCTCTGCCAGAAAGATTGAACTCCGGGTCAAGGAGCCGCGGGTTCTCCTGAAGGGGAGTTGGAGGTCGCCGGGCAAGTCGGTTGAGCCCGGATTTCTCCAGGTTCTCATGAAGAAGGATGATCATTACTGGCGTGCAGGGTCCGGGAGCAAACTGGAGGCTCTCGGGCAATGGCTCACCGATCACGAGGCTGGAGCGGGACAGTTGCTGGCCCGTGTCATCGTGAACCGACTCTGGCACCATCACTTCGGTCAGGGCCTGGTGAGCAGTCCCAACGATTTCGGCAATCTAGGCTCTCCGCCCAGTCACCCCGGGTTGCTTGATTATCTTGCCCGCACCCTCATCGAGGGGGGCTGGCAGTTGAAGAATATCCAGCGGATGATCGTGACCAGCGCGACCTACCGGCAGTCGTCGTCTGCAGAGACCGCCTTCCTGGAGAAGGACGCCGAGAATACCCTGCTCTGGCACCGCCGTCCGCACCGACTTGAAGCAGAGGCCATTCGTGACCAGCTTCTCATGGTGGCCGGGGTGCTGCGCGGGGAGATGTTTGGACCGAGCATCTCCATTGGAAATTACAAGACCGAGGTGCGCGATGAACCAAAGAGTTGGCGGCGGTCCATCTATCTGCAGGCGCATCGATCCGCAAAACATCCGACCTTGAGCCTCTTTGATCCGCCGGATATGAAGCGGAGCGTGGGTTCGCGCAGCACCGGGGCGGATCCGGTGGGTGCGCTTTTCGCCCTGAATGCCCCGCTTGGGTGGGATCTTGCGAAGCGGTTGGCCGGCCGCATTGAAGGTGAGGCGGGTGCGGATCGGGACAGGCAGATTGAGATGGCCTATCTCCTGCTCCTCTCGAGATTGCCGGAGAAGGAGGAGCGAAGAATCGGAAGAGAGCTTTTGTCAGGAAGAAAGGAGCAGTCCCTGGTGGATTACTGTCATCTTCTCCTTGGGTTGAATGAATTCATCTACATCAATTAAAGACCGGGTGCTGGGCCGCCGTGATTTTCTCGGACGCCTGAGTCTCGGGGGCATGGCGATGGCCTCGCATGGGCGGGGTGCCGTTCCGGTCCGGTCCTCGCACTACCGTCCCCGTGCGCGCAATGTCATTCTCCTTTTCATGTGTGGCGGGGCAAGTCACCTGGAGACCTTCGACTATAAACCCCAACTGAAAAAGTGGGCAGGGAAGCGTGCTGCTGACATTTTCAGCGAGGAGGAACTGCGGGGATTTAATCCCGAAAAGACGTTGGAGGGGTGCAGGATTCTGCCTTCGGTCTTCGACTTCAAGCAGCATGGCCAGTCCGGCGCCTGGGTCAGTGAGATCTATCCCAGGCTTGCCGAGGTGGTGGATGAGATTGCCTTTCTCAAGGCTGTGCACACCGATTCGGCGATCCACTCGGTCGGAGAAACGATCTGGCACACCGGCCATTCGCGTTCCGGGTTCCCGAGCATGGGTTCCTGGGTGACTTATGGTCTGGGCAGCAACAGCGACAGTCTGCCTGCATTTGTTGTGATGAGCGATCCAAAGGGACGT
>JAAZXD010000424.1 GCA_014240355.1 Roseibacillus sp.
CCTTTCTGGAGAAATTGCCCCCGGGACAGCAGAAAGACCTTCGCCTGCTCTCCTCACCCAGCTTCTTCCCCCGGTCTGCCTTCCTCCCGACCAGATCTCCTCCCCTTCATCGGGAACTGGAAGGCAATCGCAGCGCATGACATTACCCATCAGGCAGATCCAAGAGGGCCTGCACCTGCAGGCAAAATCCAACGTGGCATCCCGGTCTTGCTCACGCTAGACAGGGTCACCGCATGAGCCGCCCGAGAATTGCCGTTACAATGGGAGACCCCGCCGGGGTCGGTCCCGAGATCTGCCTCGACCTCCTGCAGAACAGGCAGGTAGCGGATCGCTGCATTCCCATCGTCTTTGGCGATGCAAGGGTGCTGGACCGGTGCGCGGAAAAAACCGGAAAACCGGCACCTGCCAGGCTCCTTGAGTTGACGGAGTTGACCTCCGTGGACGCTCCCGCCGTTCTCGACCTGGAGGCCATCCATCCGGACCAGGTTGCTCCCGGGACGGTCAGTCCCGCCACCGGCGGAGCCACCTACCGCTACCTCGTGGAGGCCATCGATGCCTGCCTGCGCGGTGAGGTTGACGCCATCACCACTGCTCCGGCCAACAAGGAAGCCCTCCACGAGGCCGGGATTTCCCAACCGGGACAGACCGAGATTCTTGCCGAACGCACCGGAACGAAGCGCGCTTGCATGATGCTCACTTCCGATGTCCTCACCTGCAGCTTCGTGACCGTTCACGTCGGCTACCACGAAGTTCCGGCGCTCCTCAACATCGAACGCATCCTCGACGTCATCGAACTCACTCACCAGTCCATGAAGCGACTTCGAGAGCGGGAACCGAAACTGGCGGTCTGCGGCCTCAATCCCCACGCCGGTGAAGGCGGACTCTTCGGGAACGGAGAAGAGGAGCGAATCATTGCGCCTGCGATCGAGATGGCCCGATCCCGCTCCATCATGATCGAAGGGCCCCTTCCTCCGGACACCGCCTTCCTCGAAGAACGCCGCGAGACGACCGATGCCTTCATCTGCATGTATCACGACCAGGGCCACATTCCTCTCAAGGCCCTCGCCTTCGACCGGGGCATCAACTGCACCCTCGGCCTGCCCATCGTCCGCACCTCGGTCGATCATGGCACAGCCCTCGATATCGCCTGGAAGGGAAAGGCCAATCCACGAAGCCTGGTGGAGGCGGTGACCCTGGCTGCCCAGCTCTGCCGCTGACAGTCTCGCCTGTCCGGAATCCCTACAAAGACAGGGATTGCGGAGTCCGTGGCCCGATCACGCATGAAAGATTTCCGGCCCCATAACCGTCTTCCTTCCCAGGCAGGAGTTTGAACTCGGAAATCTTCCTCTCTTCCCTGAAAATCGACTCGGTTCCTATGAAACTATCAATCAAGCAATGTCTCATCATGGCCACGGCCCTGGGGCTGGGATTCCTTCCTGCCCGGACGTGGACAAGCGCAGATGGATCAAAGTCCTTCGAGGGAAAACTCAAGGCCTATGATGCCGCCGCCGGAAAGGTCTCGGTCGCCGTCCGGAATGGAAAAACGCTCACCTTCTCCATCGACAAGCTGTCGGAGGCGGACCGGAAGTTTTTGGCCGAGGAGGCGGGGAAACTGGACGGCACGGCGGAGAACAAGGCCGCGATGGAGGAATTTACCCGCACCGATATCGGCAAGGCCTTCACCAAGATGCAGATCCTGGAGGGCGAGGCCTTCGCTCCGCATGAATTTGAAAGCGTCCCGGATTACTTCATCCTCTACTACTCGGCCAGCTGGTGAGGCGGATGCGTGCAAGCCGCTCCACAGTTGGTGGAGTCCTACCAGAAAGACGTGGTCCCCAATCCCAAGGTTGAAATGATTCACCTCAGTCGTGACCGGGACAACGCGGCCGCGCTCAAATGGGCCAGGAACGATAAGCTCCCGTGGCCTACCATCATGAGGGATCAAATCGATGCGTCCCTCTTGACACACTACTCCAACAGGCTCCCGACCTACATCCTCATTGACCACGAGGGCAACAAGGTCGCGGAGGGAAAAGGGCCGGTCTGGTCCAAGCTCAAGACCATCAAGTAAGTCGCCCGTAGAAGCTATTGAGGAGGGTGCGATCCCGTCAGGGCAGCGACCCGGAACGGACTCCGTTTCACGCGCCCGGGGCAGGAACCCCTTCGCCATAACCTGTAAAATCCCTTCCGCTCTTCCTCCAACATGCTAGAACCAGCCATCATGCATCGCCCCTGTTTTCCCGCCGGCCTCCGCCCTCTCCTTCTCACTCTGGCCCTCCCCGGCCTCTCCCTTCCCGCCTCCGCGCATGACTGGCCACAATGGCGCGGTCCCAATCGCGACGGACGCTCCCAGGAAACCAACCTCCTCAGGAAGTGGCCTGCGGATGGACCACCCCTGGCCTGGAAAGCCCGCACCGCTGGGACCGGTTTCTCAAGTATTTCAGTATCAAAGGGAACCATCTATACGCTGGGAGATCTCGCGGACGGCTGCCACGTGATCGCCCTCAAGGAAGCAGACGGGTCGCAGATCTGGAAGACGAGGACCGGTGAATCAGGGGGACACAGGGGCTACCCCGGCCCGCGCAGCACTCCCACCGTGGACGGCGGCCAGATCTTCGCCCTCGACCAGCATTCCAACCTCGTCTGCCTCGACGCCACGAACGGAGAGAAGGCCTGGTCGGTCAACCTGCAGGACAACTTCGGGGGTGAGATGATGTCGGGGTGGCGCTGGAGCGAGTCCCCCCTCGTTGATGGAGAGTCGGTGATCTGCACTCCCGGGGGAAGCAAAGGCACGGTATTGGCCCTCAGCCGCAAGACGGGTAAAAAGCTCT
>JAAZXD010000425.1 GCA_014240355.1 Roseibacillus sp.
ATCCACCTAATCCCGGTGGGGATGCCAACCGCGATGGAGCGCTCGACGTTTCACAGGATGAGTTCATCGAACTTCTGAATGTCTCCGATGACCCTTTCGATCTCAGCGGCTATGAGATTCACGACGGGGTGGGCCTGCGGCACGTCTTCTCCGCGGGAACCCTGCTGGCGGCCGGACGTGCAATCGTGGTGTTCGGTGGCGGAACGCCTGCGGGATCCTTTGGCGGGTCACTGGTCCAGACAGCCAGCACCGGCTTTCTCGGACTTAACAACAGTGGTGATACCATTTCCCTGAAAACCCCGGGCGGGGGGAGCAATCTCCTGGAGATGAGCTATGACGGTTCGGTTCTGGATCAGGCCATGTCACGGGACCCGGATGGCAGCGGTTCCCTAGTGGCCCATTCCTCGGCCAACGGAGCAGGGGGGACCCTTTTCTCTCCGGGGACTCGCGTGGACGGGGGGGACTTCGACGGGGCAGTTCCGATCGGGGTCATTGATATAACCGGCTTTGATGTCGATGTAAGCACGCAGGAAATCACCCTTGAGGTCTCAGGGATGGCACCGGGCGCAATCTACTGTCTCGACGTCAGTCTCGACCTGGGTCGGACAAACCCCTGGTTCCCCTTTGAAATCCTTAACGCCGATATCGGAACAGAGGTCTCGCCGGGTGTTCACCGTTTCGTGGTATCAGACCTCTTTATTGTCCAGGAGAGTTCCCAGTATTACCGAATCCGGAAGCCCTAGATTCCAACCGGGACAGCTTCAGCGGCTTTGAAAGAAGGAGATCCATCTCTCCCCTGGGCGTGTCGGGGGGGCTTTGCGTGCGGCGCTTGCATGCTTGACCTCGCCACTTTAGTTAAGAAATATTAAACGTCATCGGCATGTCAGCGAGTTATACCGAAGAAGACATCAAGACCCTCAACTGGCGGGAGCATATTCGCCTCCGCCCGGGCATGTACATCGGAAAGCTTGGTGACGGCACAGTGCAGGACGATGGCATCTACCTCCTGCTGAAGGAAGTCGTCGACAATGCGGTGGATGAATTCGTGATGGGGCACGGCAGGGAGATCCGCATCGAGATTGACGCTGAGGGTCGGGTGGAGGTGCGAGACTATGGACGGGGTATTCCTCTGGGCAAACTCATGGACTGCGCTGCCAAGATCAATACGGGCGCGAAGTATGACAGCGAAGCTTTCAAGAAGGCCGTCGGGCTCAACGGGGTGGGCATCAAGGCAGTCAATGCCCTGAGCGAATTCTTTGAAATTCAGGCGTGGCGGGAGGGAAAGACCAAGGCGATTGAGTTCAGCCGAGGTGAAGTTTGCGAGGAGATGAAGCGTCCCCGGTCGGCCTCCAAGATCAAGCCAGGCACTCGTCTGGCCTTTGAGATCGACCGTGAAATCTTTCCTGCCAAGACGACCTTCAAATCTTCCATCGTGGAGCGCATGTGCCGCTACTACGCCTACCTCAACCCGGGCCTCACCCTGGTTTTCAACAAGCAGAAATTCCGTTCCAAAAACGGCCTGCTCGATCTTCTCAAGGAGGAAATGGAGGGGCCGTCGCTCTACGAACCGATCGCTCTCTCGGGAAAGGATATTGATGTGGCCTTCGTGCACACACCATCAAGCAGCGAGGACTACTATTCCTTCGTCAATGGACAGCACACCACTCAGGGAGGCACCCATCTTGGCGCCTTCCGCGAAGCCATCGTGAAGGTTCTCCGCGAGTTCTATAAGAAACAATACGATCCTGCTGATATCCGGGCCGGCCTGGAGGCGGCCGTTTCCCTTCGCATCGAGGAACCTGTCTTCGAGAGTCAGACCAAAACGAAACTGGGGAACTCCGCCATGAAACCGGAAGGAGAGACCATCCGGACCTATGTTGGAAATTTTCTCCGCGAGCAACTCGACAATTACCTTCACAAGCATCCCGAGACAGCCGAGGCCATACAGAAACGTATCCTGGCCTCCGAGCGTGAGCGGAAGGAATTGAAGGGGGTCAAAAAGATGGCCCGCGATCGCGCCAGACAGGCCAAGTTGCACAACAAGAAACTTAGAGACTGCCGGGCCCACTGGAATACGAAGCACAAGAGGCGGGCCCGTAGCACCGTCTTCATTACGGAGGGCGATAGCGCGAGTGGTTCGATCACCTCCTGCCGCGATGCGGAAACCCAGGCTGTCTTTTCCCTTCGGGGCAAGCCTCTCAATTCCTTCGGCCTGAGTCGCAAGGTCGTTTATGAGAACGAGGAATTTGCTCTGCTGCAGGCGGCGTTGGGCATCGAGGAGGGCATTGAGAACCTTCGTTACAACAAAGTGATCCTCGCCACTGACGCGGATGTCGACGGGATGCACATCCGCCTCCTTCTCCTCACCTTCTTCCTGCAGTTTTTTCCCGAGCTTATTCGGGAGGGGCATCTCTACATTCTTCAGACCCCTCTCTTCCGGGTTCGGACTAAGAAGCAGACCGATTACTGCTTTGACGAGCAGGAGAAGGAGGCCGCTCTCCAATTGCTGGGAAAGAATTCGGAAATTACCCGGTTTAAGGGCCTGGGGGAAATCTCCTCACATTAATTCAAGTTCATGATCGGAGCCGAGATGCGCCTTGATCCGGTTCTTATGGAGGAGGGAAGGGGCCTCAGTGAGATGCTTTCCTTCTACATGGGCAAGAACACCCCCCACCGTCAGGAGTATATCATCAACAACCTGCGGGAGGATGTGGACCGGGGAGACGAAGAGTAGGGACATTCGTGCGACGGGCACGCCCCTGGACCAGGGATGCCATTGCTCAACCGGGTCCCGTTTTCAGGCACGATCATCAGGGCGCTCACCCGGAAG
>JAAZXD010000426.1 GCA_014240355.1 Roseibacillus sp.
CATCTCGAGCGGCAAGCCGGTCCTCGATGTCATTGCCTAGCTCACCTCCATGCGGGCAGGAGCCATCGCCCCCGCTCAACCTTCACCGGAAACCTCTTTCCGCTTACAAGCTCCGCCACCACCGGCCAGCTCCGCTCCTGCTCGTCGCGCTCAAGCATCACGGCGTGCGTTCCATCCGGATTGACCGCCGGGAAGGCGAGCCCCTTCAGCCCGTCACCGACTCTGGTGATTTCTTTCCCCTCAAGGTTGCAGGTGTACCAGAGATTGTCCCGGTCCTGGAAGAAGACGCGCTCGGAGTCTTTCCCCGCCACCGTCGCAAAACGACCCACGTCATCCCTGATCCCGGTCTCCTTTCCGTCCAGTCCGAAGCGCACGATCCGGAAGCCGGATCCGCTCTTTTCCTTCCCTCCCCGGGGACCAGCCACCAATCCGACCAGGGCACTGCCATCACCCACCCACGACAGACTGCGGATGTCCTGCGCCTTTCCCAGAGGCTGGGGCTTCTCGTGTTCGGGGCTGAGGAGATGGATGCGGCGGGTGGCGCGTCTCCGGGAAAAGGTCACCGCCAGGGTCCTGCCATCCGGTGACAGCGTCGGGTGGTCACAGAGCCCACCCACCAAAGTCCCTCCTCCCAGCCGCATCTGCTTGCCCTTTCGCAGATCGACCAGGTAGAGCCCCACACCCGACCCATCGTTCTCCCGCGAGGTCACCACCACCTTCGTTCGTTCGTCGGAGAAGCACCCGGGCATGCACGCAGACCCCGCAAAGGGAATACGCACGATCTTACCGGTGTCCAGGTTGAGCAATTGTCCGCCCGAGTCCATTTCAGGATATCCCGGCCGCCAGGCCCCCGATCGCCCGATCATGACCAGGCCGTCCCGGTCCTCCGGCAGCGGCCCGCTGAAATCAGGAAAATTCCTGATAACCGGTATCTCCGGCAGTTCATCGAGCCACTCCACCCGCTCATACTCCAGCTCCAGGTTTCCCATGACAAGGTGCTCCATCAGACCGGTCCTGGCATCTACCCGCAGCCGGTTGCCCTCTTTCAGTCGCCCTGCGATTGCGACCAGATTTCGATCCAGTTCGCTCCCCGGCTTCACCGTCATATCCTTCGCCTCTGCCAGGAATGACTCCGCGAGGGTGCGTTGCGCCCCCGAGAGTGGAGCACGCACCACCAGGGTTTCTTCTGTCTTACCCCGCAGGGTGTGATCCCCGGCACGCACGTAGGGCGGCGGCCAGGCTTCGCTGAGAAGAAGCGCAACCACCTCGTAGGAGAAAGGCGCTTCCCAGGGGAGATAGATTCCCTTCAGTCCGCCGAACTCCTCCACTGCCCACTTTCCCGAATGTGCCACGATGCGCGCAAAGGACTCCGGCTTGTTGGAGTCCGGCTTAAGGAGAACGCGCGCCTCGAAATTGGGAGGAGCACTCACCACCCGTACCCCGAACTTCGCCCCCGTGGCCGTGGTGGCCCGCACGGTCCAGCGGGCGGGACCGGTCTGGAGACGCACCTTGGATCGATTGGCCTTCTCCTCCAGTTCGTCCAGCCCTGTCTGTGCACCCAGATCACCGGAGAGCAGGCCAACGAAAATGGATAAGGACCCGATCGAAAAAAGACGGGATGTGCACTGCATGCCCTTAGCCTAGGGCATGGAAGGAACCCGTCAAATGGCAACCCCCTGCCTCACTCAGCACGGAAGTGGGGAGCGTTCCTTTCCGGAAGCCATTTCTTCAGTTCGTTCTTGGTAACGACATGTCCGGCGTCACCCGCGAGATTGTTCCATTGGCGGGGATCCTTCCTCATGTCATAGAGCTCCTCCCCGCCCTTGCTGTAATGGATGTAGTGAAAGTGCTCGGAGCGGATCGCGTGGTTCGGACCGTGCCAGTGCGGAGAGTGCGTTATAAGCACTGGATAAGGCCACTCGGCCCGCGGGTCACGCACCAGTGGAGCAATGCTGCGACCCTCGATTTTCGGGCTTGGCGGCAGGCCGCAGAGATCGATAAGGGTGGGATAAAGGTCAAGCAGGCTCACGGGACGCCTGCAGGGTCCGGCCTTTGGATTGCCCCCCAGTTTCGCGGGCACATGGATAATCAGGGGCGTGCGGGTGGTCTGCTCCCAGAGTGCGGACTTGGCAAATTTCTTTTCGCCGACGTCATAGCCGTGATCTCCCCACAGGACCACAATGGTGTTATCGCTGTAACGGCTTTTCTCCAGCGCCTTGAGCACATGACCCACACAGGCATCAGCAAAGGAATCCGCCGCCAGGCACCCCTGCACCGCCTCCTTCCACTTCCCGCTCCTGCGGATGATGCCGCCGGCCTCCCCGGCCATGCGCCGACCACCTTCCGGGATGTCCTCAAAATCGTCGGCCTTGTGGGGAGGTAACTGGATTCCATCAAGCGGGTGCATGTCAAAGTATTCTCCGGGCAGGTACCACGGCAGGTGCGGCAGGTAGATTCCACATCCCAGGAAGAAAGGCTTCTGGTGCTGCTCCTGCAGGAAACGGGCTGCGCCCTCGGCTGTCCTCCAGTCCGCCGTTTCCCCGGGGGACTGGTCAATCGGACCCCAGTCAATGAGGCGGGCGAGGATGGGATTGGAGAATCTCTCCTTCAACCCGTGGCGGTAACGTTCACCGGCAGGCGGACGCGAAGTCCCCATGCGAGTGCTGTACTGTGTATCCCAGGAGATGGGATCGGAGAATTTCCCGTGTGGCTGGTGATACAACTTTCCCCCACCCCAGGCCAGATAGCCATGCTGGCGGAAGTATTGCGGCAGGGTCACCCACTCCCTGTATTGAGGCGGATCGCGGAACCAGTT
>JAAZXD010000427.1:0-342 GCA_014240355.1 Roseibacillus sp.
ATCCCCGGCTCATCAGGTTCCGCAAAGACGTGGAAATGAGTGCCAGACAGTCCAAGAATCCCCGACTCACCGCTGCCCAGGATTTAACTTGGGCATTGATTAACACCCCCTCTTTCCTGTTTAATCACTGAATCAACCATGCGGGACAGGGATGTCCCGCGCCACCTGACTTAAATATGTTCCGTATCAAAGGCGCAAAGGGCCGCGATCTGTGCGATGCCCATCTCGGTTCCACCCGTCGTGACTTCCTCCGTGTGGGAGGAGCTGGCATGATGGGGATGACCCTTAACAACATCCTGGCGGCTCAGGATCAGTCGAAAGCGAGTCCGCATGCAGGCAGGG
>JAAZXD010000427.1:352-2814 GCA_014240355.1 Roseibacillus sp.
GGGATGGCTGGGGCAAGGCCAAGAGCGTGATCCTGCTCTACCTGCAGGGGGGGCCGAGTCATCTCGACCTCTGGGATCCCAAGGAAAACGTCCCGGATAAGATCCGTTCGGCCTTCAAGACCATTCCGACCCAGATCCCGGGGATTCACTTCACCGAAATTCTGCCCAAACTCGCCAAGGTGAACGATAAGTTCACCACGATCAGGTCGATGAGCTACACCCCTAACGGGCTTTTCAATCACACGGCCGCGATCTACCAGATCATGACGGGTTATACTACGGACAAGGTGAGTCCGTCAGGCCAGCTTGAGCCCCCCTCGCCAAAGGACTTCCCTAATTTCGGTTCGAACATCATTCGGTTCAAACCCACTGACGAGCCCATGCTTCCTTTTGTCATGCTGCCCCGTCCACTCCAGGAGAGTAATGTGGTGGGCAAGGGAGGGACCGCCGGTTTTCTGGGCAAGGCTTACGATCCTTACTACCTCTACCCGCCAGGGGACGACATGAAGATGAGCAAGATGGACGAGATTAATGTGGAGGACCTTCAACTTCGGCCTGAAGTCTTTTCCACCCGTCTCCGCCGCCGCGCCAATTTGCGTCAGACGATTGAGAGTCAGATGCCAGCCATCGAAAAGGCTGTCGAGAAGTATAACCTCGATAATTACTATGAGCAGGCGCTGAATCTGATCGTCTCGGGCAAGGCTCGCGAGGCGTTTGATCTGGGGATGGAAAGCGATGATCTGCGCGACCGCTACGGGCGCAACACCTTTGGACAGAGCTGTCTCCTGGCTCGCCGCCTGGTGGAGGCCGGTACCCGCGTGGTAGAGGTGGTCTGGCCCAAGGTAGCCAACTCCGACAACCACTCATGGGATCATCACAAGGATCTCAGCAAGCGCATGAAGACCCAATCGGGTCCCATGCTGGACGGTGGGTTGGCCACCCTCTTTGAGGATCTCGATGAGCGCGGAATGCTTGACGAAACCCTGGTAGTGGCTATCGGGGAATTCGGCCGCGCTCCCGAAAAGGGCGTGAGCACTTCAGGTAATGGTAATAGCGCGGATGGCCGGGATCACTGGCCCTACTGCTATACCTCTGTCATAGGGGGAGCGGGAATCAAGCGCGGATATGTGCACGGGAAATCGGACAAGACGGGCTCGGCCCCGATTGAGCTCCCGGTGCATCCGAGAGAGATTCTCGCCACCATCTATCACAGCGTGGGAATCGATCCCGAGACCGTGGTCCTCAATCATCTCAAGCAACCGCGTGAACTGGTGAAGGCCCAGGCAGTGGAGAAGCTCTTTGCATAGGAGAGATGCCTCTGGGAGGCGCCGCTTGAGGGGTTGATCGGGTTGAGCCCTCCCATAGCAAGGGCGGCGGCATCCTTATCGGGGTTCTCCCGGATCCGTTCCAGCTATTCAGGCTCGGGCGGCCACGGGAAGGGCTTCCGCGGCGCGCTGGAAAGCCGCTGCAGTGGGGGATTGGTCCCCGTCCAGCAATGCCACTGGTTCCCCGTTGTCGCAGCGCCGCCTGGTATCGGGATCGAGGGGAATCTGAGCAAGCAGGGGAACATCCATGAGTTCAGCCTCGCGCTGTCCTCCGCCTTCTCCGAAGAGATGGTATCTTGTGCCGTGTTCACACTCGAACCAGGACATGTTTTCGATGAGTCCGAGGATCTGGACGTTAACCTTGGCGAACATGCTGATGGCTTTGCGGGCGTCGATCAGGGCGACTTCCTGCGGAGTAGTGACCACGATGGCGCCGTCGAGAGCGACGGTCTGGACGGTGGTTAGTTGAATGTCTCCTGTTCCGGGAGGAAGATCGAGAATGAGGACATCGAGTTCACCCCAGGCCACCCCCTGGAGAAACTGCTGGGTATAACGGGTGGCAAGAGGACCCCGCACGATGACGGGAGCACTGTCACCAAGAAGGAATCCCATCGACATCAACTTGATGCCATGGGCTTCAATGGGAATGATACGCTCCTCTGTGTCGGCCATGGGTTGCTGGTCGGTGGCACCGAACATGAGGGCGATGGAGGGGCCGTAGAGATCGCAATCGCAGAGCCCGACCTTCAATCCCTGCCTGGAGAGGGCGACCGCAAGGTTGGAGGAAACCGTGGACTTGCCCACGCCCCCTTTTCCGGAAGCGACGGCGATGACCTGCTTGACACCGGGGATGGACTGTTTGTCAGCCGCTCCACCCGGTGTATTTGCGGCGCCGGGTGGATCCTGAATATCGATCCCGATCTGTACCTTTTCGGGATCGCCCGCTATTTCATCGAGGATCTCGTGGCACTCTTTGAAGATCTGCTCGGGAACTTCAGGGTCCCGGGTCTGTATCTGGATTCCCACTGATACAGCCCCTTTTTCGATCAGGATCGATTTCACCAGGCCAAAGGAAACGATGTCCCGGGAGAACCCCGGATATTTGACAACAGAGAGAGCATTGCGGATAGCGTCTTC
>JAAZXD010000428.1 GCA_014240355.1 Roseibacillus sp.
GTCCCCGATGTTGTGTTCATTCGGAATGGCGCTGAGCTGATAGGTCTTGCTGTTGCAGATGGTGCGGATCAGGGCCTTCAGGTCGTAGCCGCTCTCGACGAAGTTCCGGGCGAGGTCATCAAGCAGGGCGGGATGGGTTGGTGGATTGGTGACCCGCATGTCATCCTCGGGATCGACGAGTCCGCGGCCGAAGAAGTGTTTCCAGTAGCGGTTGACCAGCATCCTGGCGAAGAAGGGGTTCTTCTCGTTGGTCATCCAGTCTGCCAGCGAATCGCGTGGATCCTGGTGCTGAGTCAACTCGATTTCTGCCTCCCCGAGGGGTTTGGGAGCAAGGGATCGTCCACTGCGGGGGTTTTGCGCGCTGGCCTTTCCGGTCTTGTTGAAGATGATTTCCTCTCCCGGTTGGGTGCCTGGCTTGCGTCCCACCTTGGAGAAGAAGGCCTGGAAGCCATAGTAGTCGTCCTGACTCCACTTCTCGTAGGGATGGTGGTGGCACTGCGCGCACTGCAGGCGTTGTCCAAGGAAGATCTGGGCCACATCCTGCAGCTGTTCCTTGCTGTCCTTGACGGTGCGATACCAGATCACTGGCGGGTTTTCTCCGACTTCGCCGGAAGCCGCCACGAACTCCTTCACGAACTCGTGATAGGGACGGTTCTGGTGCAGGGCATCCCGAATCCAGGCGTGGAAGGCGAAGCTGCCGCGTGCGTGGTGGGCGGAAGTCCGCTTGTTGCGAAGAATGGCTGCCCACTTGCCCGCGAAGTAGTCGGCATAGTCAGTGCCGACAAGGAGTTGGTCGATCTTGCGAGCGCGTTTGCCGGCATCCTTTTCTGTCAGGAAGCTGTCGGTTTCCTCAAGGCTGGGAAAGCGTCCGGCGATGTCGATCGTCACGCGACGAAGGAAGGTGGCATCGTCGCTGAGCGGGGATGGTGGAAGACCGAGGGTAAGCAACTTGGAGAAGATGCGTTCGTCCACCAGATTGGCGGGCGTGGGGAGATTGTCGACCGGGGCCCCGAGCGGAATGGTGGCGCGGAAGACGCCCACGTGTTCCTGGAAACGAATCATGACCGAAGTGCTTCCTGGCCGTTCATGCATGGTCACCAGTCCCTGGCCGTTCACCGTGGCCATCTCCTCGTCGTTGGTTTCGTACTGGGCAATCCGGGTGACGTCCCTGGTGGATCCGTCGCTGAAGTGGGCTACTACCCGGAGTTGCTGGACCGCCTTCGCAAGGGTGAGGCGCTCCTGCGGTTCGACCACGAGTTGCTGCACGGAGGGGTCGTTCTCCGGCCTGTAGGGGAGGCCCTGGCGGATCCAGCGCACGAGGGTCCGGTAGTCGTCGTTGTCCCTGCTCAGGCGCGATCCACCCTCGTGGGGGAGTTCCCCGCTGCCCTTGAGGAGAAGGAGGCTGTGCCGGGGGGAGGCCCTGAAGATGCGTCGTCCACGTGCTTCCTGCACGAGGTATTCATGATCGTCTTCCGGTTCGTATCCGAGGAGGGAAAGCCTGAAGCCGTTCTGGCCCTCTGCCTTTCCGTGACACCCTCCGCTATTGCAACCATGGCGAGTGAAAATAGGGACCACTTCATTGGGAAAACTGATGGGAATGACTTCTCCGGCCCGGCTCACCTGCACCTGGCGGGTGAGGGAGGCGCCCTCGTAGCTGGCCGTGATGGTGGCTTCGCCATCCGCAATGACCCGGAGGAGACCATCATCCGCAACCTTGACCACTCCTGCCGGTTCAACAGAGTAACTGGCCAGGGCAGTGGCATCCAGGTCGTTCACTTCATTGTGACGGGCGGTGAGCACCAGCTGATGGAGGGCGTGCGGTCCGGTCATCGCGATCTCCTGGTCACTGGTCCAGGAGAGCGCAGGAAGAGGCGGGGAAGGAGCAGCGGACGATGAAAGATCTGCTTCAGGGGCCGCAGGCGTGGTCTCCGGGGCGGGGTCCTGCGCGTTGCTGTCTATTGTTGCTGCTGCGAGCAGGAGGCTGCAGCACAGAGTGGTGATTTGTTTCACAGTGGGGCTGGAGGGCTATCCGACGAGTTCAGGCATCGGGGCGTGCTCGCTTTCCACAAGGTAGCGTGGACGCCCGGAGAGGTCATTGATGGTGGTGCGCCGGGCGTCGATGCCCAGACAGTGATAGAGAGTGGAAAACACTTCGGGGAATTCCACGGGACGATCGTCGGCCTCTCCCCCGTCGCGAGTGGTGGAACCGATGATCTGCCCGTGATTCATGCCACCGCCAGCCAGGAGGGCAGTGGAGACCTTGGGCCAGTGATCCCGCCCAGCGTCCTTGTTGATCTTGGGAGTGCGTCCAAACTCACCCCAGACCACGACGCTGACATCCTTTTCCATTCCACGGTCGTGCAGGTCCTGGACCAAGGCGGTAATGCCCTGGTCGAGCAGGGGGAAGTCCTCGCGGCCCCGCTTGAAGTTTCCACCGTGCCAGTCCCAGCGGCTGAAACCGAGAGTGACGCAGCGGGCACCGGCCTCCACCAGGCGCCGGGCCATGAGGAACTGGTCGAGCCGTTTCCAGGGACCGTCCGCGGTGAGTTTTTCGGTTCCCTTGCCGTAGCGTTCCACGATTCCGGGATCTTCCGCGCTGAGATCGAAAGCCTTTGCGAGGCGACTCGAGGTGAGGACCCCGAAGGCCTGTTCGGTGAAGGTGTCCATCCCCTCCATCGCGCCAGAGCCATCGATCTCACGGCGGAACCTGTCGAAGGAGTTGAGGAGGGACTTGCGATCGGCGAGGCGTTCGATGCTGATGTCCTTGAGGACCATGTCTTCCTTGCCGCCTCCGCGGAAGGGAGAA
>JAAZXD010000429.1 GCA_014240355.1 Roseibacillus sp.
CACGCTCTTCAGGGATTCTCCCTCTTCGGTAACCGCTCCGCTGATACAAACCACTTTTCCCGCTTCCAGGGAGAGAATCTCCAAGGCATAGGGCTCCCAATTCTCGCGCCCGATGGATACCTTTTTCCCATCCCACACGAAACCCCCTAAGTAAATAACGTCATTCGCAATGGTCCAGATCCCGTGTCCATTACCCGAGACCACATCGCCATCCTTTACATCATACTCCGTCCCCCTGTGCAAATAGGAGTAGGTGTGATCCTCGCGAACAATTTGCGCCCACTGGCCCTCCTGATCCCCTCCGGTCCAGCGGCCCACGTATTGCTTCTCACGCTCGTTGAGAGGAGTGCCCAGCAGCTTCATTAAATCTGCAGAGGTCCGGGGCACCTGACCGTAGATGACGTGGGCTTGGACCGCCGTGATGCGCCCTTTGACGATCTTATCCTCCCCGGATTCGAGTCGGATCTCCCCGCCCACCACTGGGAGGACGCCGGGAAACTTCAGGACCCCGATGTCCTGCTCGTCCTCGATCCTGATGACAACCGCCGGACCTTTCACCTCGTAGGTCCCGGATGCCTTCCGGTCGTGCCTCCCAACTTGACTGAGGGTGAATTCCCCTCCCTCGGCGAAGAGAAACCGCATACTGCCTTCAAATATCTCTACTTCCCCAAACTCCCCCACCACCGCCTTGCCCGGGAGGAAATCCTGCAGGCTGGCGCCCTCTTCCGGGTTCTCCTCCCCGGAAGTCACTGCCTCCGTCTCCTGCTCCCTGTCCCCTCCACCGCAACCCGGAAGGAGGAAGACGAAAGCCCCCGCCAACAGGAACTGGAGAACGCCTGGAAGCTCGATTTTCATGACCGGACTCTGGAGCAGATCACCGTCCCTGGACAGGGAACAAGTCGAATTGTTGAATCCCCTGGCCTGCTCTCCCCCGGCCTCAGGCCGTCAATTGCGACAGGGTGCCCGTGCTGTCGGCAAAGCGTTCTGTCTTCACTCCCATGGCCTGTGCCTGGGTCAGCCAGAGGTTGGCCAGCGGCGTGCCGCCCTCGACTTTTTGATACTTGCCGTCCTCCTTGGGAACGGCGCCCGAGTTGGCGGAGAGGTTAATATGCTGGCCGGTGGCGAGTCGACCGCCACCGGATCCGGCCACGACAATCGGCAGGGCACTGTACTGGTGCGTGGCACCATCCCCCAGCCCGGACCCATAGGTGAAGATCGTGTTGTCGAGGAGGGAAGTCCCGTTGGCCTCCCTGATGGTATCCATCTTCTCCAGGAGGTAGGCAAACTGCTCCATGTGGAAGTGGTCGACCTTGAGCAGGTCATCGATGAACTTGCCCTGGTTATGGGACATTCCGTGATGACTGCGCGGTTTTTCAAAGAGGCTCTCAAAGAGATACGGGGTGTCCCAGCGCTCGGGACCGACCATGAAGGTGGCGACATTGGTCAGGCCGGTCTGCAGGGCCACCACCATCAGGTCTCCCATCAGGCGGATGTATTCCCCCCGCGGCAGATGGGCCTCCGGGGGCTCCTCGATCCTGGCCTTGGCCAGCTGCCCCCGCATCTCCTCGAGTTTTTCCGTCTGCTCCTCAATGGTGCGGATGGAGTCGAAATACTCGTTGAACTTCTGCTGGTCACTGTAGCCGAGCTGACGCCTGAGGGAACGGGCGTTCTTCAGCACGAGGTCCGTGATATTGCGGTAGGCCTTGATCTCCTTGGTCCCGAACAGGCGGCGGTAGGCCTTGCGCGGGTCACGCAGGGAAGGTGCCACGTGCCCGGTCCCGTACCAGGAGATGTTGTCAAAATACATGGACTCCTTGTTGTCCTTGTGGCTGTTGCAGCTGAATTCGAGGGTCCGGAACGGGGTCTTCTCCCCGGTCGTATCCGCGATGACGTGATCAAGGCTGCGGGCGAGCGGATAGGGGGACTGGGTTACCGCGAAGGCACTGGCACTGGTGAGGAAGCAGGAGGCGCACTGCGCGTGCACGTCCGTGCCCGGCTGGAAGGTCCGGTCCATCCCGGTGATCAGGGTGACCTTTTCCCTCATCTTCTCAAGGGGCTTCATGGTGGGCGTCAGTTCGAGGGGACGGGCTCCCACCGGGATCTGCGTGACGCCCTCCGCCATCTTCTTGCGGCTACCGGTAAATTTCGGGATTCCCGCTGCTGCCTCCCCGGGAAAGAACCCGCGGCGCACCACCCCGATCGGCACATAAAACCATGCAATGCGCCGGGCGGGTTCCGCGACCGCGGCCTCCCTCCCGAAACTCTCCATCCACGGCAGGGCCAGGGTGGCTCCACCCATGCCACGCAGGAAGGATCGTCTTGAGGCAGGTCTCACTGTTTTTCCGTTATAGCAGGATTTGGTTCGCTGGATGAGGACGTTTTTCGTGAAATCCCACTCGATCTGCTCACGAACGGGGCACTCTGCGTCACTCCCTCGATCAGGGTCCTGATCCTGTAATTCGCCGAAATCGTCTGTGCCACCATGTCGTAAAGAGCGGGCGAGTCCGCCGGGGTGATCTCACGCCCGAGGGCAAAGGAAAGCAGGTGTTCGGCAAAAGCCCGGGTGAACCTGTCCTTCTCTTCCAGGATCGCCTGCTTGAACTCCACCACGTTGCCGAACCTGTGCTTACGGAAAAGTGTCCCCGAGGCATCGACCTCCCGGCCGTTTTCATATTTCTCCCGCCAGCGCCCGACGGGATCGAAATTCTCAAAGGCAAACCCAAGGGGATCAAGCTGCGCATGGCAGCCCGCACAATCAGCACGCTCGCGATGGGCTGCAAAGCGCTCACGCATGGTCAGGTCC
>JAAZXD010000042.1:0-11635 GCA_014240355.1 Roseibacillus sp.
GCACTCAAGCCGGCCCTCCAGGTCGACTACGATGCCTACCTCTGCCTCGGATCCGCCTCCGAGATCCGTTCCCGCTTCACGGCCTTGCAGTCAGGGCGGACCAACACCATCAGATAGCCGTCGTTCTGCGCGCACCGGCCCTTCCAGAGGACACCCCTGCCTAGTAGTATTCCTGCAGCGGAGTCACCTTGAACTCGCGCCGCTGAAGGGAGCGAATGGCCTTCACACTGGCCTCCGCCGCCGCAAGGTTCGTACAGTGGCTGACCTTGTTGGCCACCGCCGTGCTGCGGATGGCCACTTCATCAGCCCGTGATTCATGGCTGCTCGGCGTATTCACGACGAATTGGATTTCCCCGTTCTTCATCATGTCCAGGACGTTCGGACGCCTGCGCTCGGCCAGCTTGTAGAGCCGCTTGGCAGGCACGCCAGCCTCTTCCAGTTTTTGGAAGGTTCCCCCGGTCGCATAGAGAGTGAACCCGGCCTCCACGAACTGGGAGGCAATAAGAGGGACCGTTTCCTTGTCTCGATCGCTGACTGAAATGAAGACATTCCCCTCCATGGGCAGCGGATTGAACGCGCTTATCTGGCTCTTGGCATAGGCCATCCCGAGATCCTCATCGATTCCCATCACCTCGCCGGTGGACTTCATCTCTGGTCCCAGAACGATGTCGATGCCCGGAAAACGGGGCCAGGGCCGAGACGAGGGCCAGGACGACGGGAAAAGGGAACCTGCGCACGGTTACTTGAAATGCCGGCTCTCCATGAACTCGTACCAGTCCGCTTCCAGCGCGGCGTCGTCCTCGTAACCGTAGGTGTCCAGAAGAACGGTTTTTGTGATTGTCTCTCCCTGGCGGGCACGCTCGACGAGCTTGCGGTACTTCGCGATGTTTTCGTCGTTGCCGACGAGGAAATAGGTCAGGGCGAAGATGTAGCCGGACTGGTTGGGGGTGAGGGTCAGGATTTCCGCCTTGCAGACGGCATCGAGGGTTTCCCGGATGTCCTTTTTGCACATTTTCTTCAACGGACCCGGCCAGTCCTCGTTCGGTTCGAGCGTGGCACCCCGCTTGAAGTCAGCCTTCTCGTTCGCGTAGTAGGTCTTGAAGTCGATGTAGTGGACCCGGCACAGGCGGAAGATGCGGTGTTCGACGTAGTAGCCCCAGCCCGCGGTCATCCAGAAGGGCAGGTTTCCGGTCAATCCCCGGCCTTCCAGAATGGTGGCGGCGGTGCCGTGAACGAAGACAGGGGTAAGATCAGTCTCGCCCCCGGCTGATTTCTCGGGGTCGGCCTTGCAGAGGACCCGGTAGCGATTCTGTGGATCCCCGTAGTTACGGGTGATCCTGCAGGACTGGACCTGGTTGGCATCCCAGCCGCTGCGTCTCTGCTGCTGCTCGAGGACGGTGGTGTAATCGAGACCCGAGCCGATGAGATAGACTGTAAAGCGATAGGGCGCGGTATCCGCGCCCGAGGCGCCGCCGGGAGTGCGGAATTTGTTCTTGCTGAAGTCCTCCTCAAGTCCGGGCATGACGTGGACACACTCGTCCCAGACTTTCTCGGCATATCTGCGGGCCGGATCGTGGTTGGTGCTCTTGGCGCGAAGAGCAAAGTGATCGGTGAGGCGTTCACGCCATTCAAAGTTCTCAAAGTGCTGATGCTGGGCCAGCACGGCAGGCGCCGAAAGGGTGGCGAGAAACAGAAGTGTGGCCGGGAGCCTTTTCATGAAAAGTGAGGCTAGGGAGCGCGTTGGAGGATGGCAATGAGAGAGGGAAGGCAAATTGTCTGAACTGGCCGAACGGTCTGTTTCCTCCGGCGACGGGATGAAGGCGGATGGACGGGAGATTCGCTCCGGGGGTGACGATCCGGGGAAATTGCATGTGGTAACGGACAGCCTTCCGGGATGGGACCGACCCGGTTTGCGGATGGAGATGGTTGAAATGGCGGAAAGAGCGGCTTATGCTCTGCAGGGCAGCGGTAACTCCAGGAGAACCGACACCGGGGAGGAAGCCAACCCCTGATAAGATGAAGACCAGACAGGAAGAGAGCACCAGGACCGGTAGCGCCTTGGGCGGGTTTGCCCTGGGGCTCGGGGTGGCAGGGCTCTACCTCGCCGTGCAGTTGTGGATTCTGCCCGCTGCGGGGATTCCCACCTGACTGAGCGCTCAGTGCTGCCCGGTCGGGAAGGACAAGAACGAGAAGTGGCAGGCGGAGGGGGAACCGGAAGAATGTGCACCCTGACTTGGTGGCGGGAATCTGCGGGATCCTACGAGGTCTACTTTAACCGCGACGAAAGGAAGACGCGAGCGAGGGCCGAGCCTCCGCGATTGCGCGAGCGGGAAGGCGTTTCTTTTCTTGCTCCGATCGATCCCGATGGCGGGGGAACCTGGATGCTGGTCAATGAGCGGGGATTGCTGGTCTGTCTCCTCAATCGCTGGCATGAGGAAGCGGAAGGAATAATGCCGGCCCGGAGCCGGGGTCAGGTCGTCATGGAGATGGCCGCGCTGGAGAACGTGCCCGCGGTGGAGGAGCGGCTCCGCCTCGAAGAGCTGGAAGGAGTGTGGCCCTTCAGGATAGTAGGATTCGATCCGGTGGGAGAACGGTCCTGGACCTGGAACGGCAGGAAACTGACGGTCGATCGCATTCCGGAGCTGCCGCTCTGCTCGTCCTCTTTTCACTACGCCGAGGTCAGGATCGCCCGCCGTCGTCGTTTCCAGGAGTTGTGCTGTGCCCAGCGCATGGGAAGCGACCTGCTGGGGCTGTATCATTCCGATACCGAGGACAATCCATCTCCCTTCACTCCGAGGATGCTGCGGTCGGATGCGCAGACCATGAGCCGTAGCAGCGTGAAAGTGAGGAACGGGAATGTCACCTGGACCTACCTCGAGGAGCGGCCCGAACTGACGGGAGAGCCCCGGCGCTTCGAGACCTCCCTTCGAAGTGGTGGTCCTGCGGGCGGCCCTCCGGGGGAATGAGAAAATGCGATATGGGCGAGGAGGCCTGTGCCCGTTAACTGCGGGAAGTGGTGCAGGGGTTGAAAGGGCCGGTCCAGATGGCAGCAAAAAGGCTACGGTTGACGCGTAGCCTTTGTTTTTCAGGAAAGAGAGGCCTACTTGACCTTGATCACTCCCTTCATGACTCCGAAGTGTCCGGGAAAGGTGCACAGGTAGGGATAGTCCCCGGCTGCGCCAGCCTTGAAGACGATGGTTTCTTCTTCCTTGGGGCCGAGGATCTTGGTGTTGGCGATGATTTGGGCAGCGAGGGAAGCGTCGGTGGGAAGATAGCCACCTGCCTTGTTGGCGATGCCGCCGATGGCGAACTTTATGATGTCGGTTCCGGGTTTGAGGATCACCACGTTGTGGCCCATGGCCTCCTTGGGAAGGGCTCCGATATTCTTGAGGGTGATGGCGACGGTCTGTCCGGCCTTGGCCTCGATCTCGGTCTTGTCGTACTTCATGAGGTCATTGCCAGTGATCGTGACCTTGACGTCAGCCTTTGCGGGATCGGCCTTTTCCTCGGCAAGAGTGAGACCAGTGGCCAAGGCTACAGCAGTCAGCGGAAGGAGGAACTTTTTCATGTCCGCGGGAAGATGGGCTGTGATGCGCTGGGCGCAAGTAAATCTTTCAGGGAGGGAAGCGAAGCCATCCGATGAGGGGAGAAGATAAGTCGGTGACCTCATCTGATGAGATGAGTTGATCCTGCTGGCGGAAAGGGTCAGGACTTCAGCGCACTCCGAAGGAAGGGAGCGGTGCGTGAAACCTTTGACGTGAGGATCTTCTCGGGGGGGCCCTGGGCCACAATGCGGCCACCTGCATCGCCTGCCTCCGGACCCATGTCGATCATGTTGTCCGCTTCCGCCATGATGCCGGTGTGGTGCTCCACCACCACCACGGTGTGCCCCTCGTCCACCAGGCGGTGGAGCACGTCAATGAGCTTCTTGACATCCTCCAGGTGGAGACCGATGGAGGGCTCTTCGATGAGGTAGAGGTTGGCCTGCGGTTTCCTCGTCTTTACCGCAGTCCTGCTGATGCGTCCGCGGGTGAGTTCGGTGACGAGTTTGATGCGCTGCGCTTCGCCACCGGAGAGCGTGGGACTGGGCTGACCGATCTGGAGGTAGCCCAGACCGGTGTCCTTCAGGAGGGAGAGCGTGCGGTGCAGTTTGCCGTGGGCGGAGAAAAACTCCGCCGCCTCGTCGATGGTCATGGCCAGGACGTCTCCAATGGATCGACCGTTGTAGCGAATCTCGAGAGTGGCGGGATTGTAGCGTTTTCCGTTGCAACCATCGCAG
Source organism: Roseibacillus sp. (assembly GCA_014240355.1). Classification (GTDB taxonomy): domain Bacteria; phylum Verrucomicrobiota; class Verrucomicrobiia; order Verrucomicrobiales; family Akkermansiaceae; genus Roseibacillus_B. Next base: position 4,280 of record JAAZXD010000042.1, read on the forward strand.
TGGGTCCAGGTGGAGGGGAGAAAGTCCATCTCGAGCTTGATGCGGCCGTTCCCCCTGCACTCGGGGCATTGTCCGCTCGAGTTGTTGAAGGAAAAACGCGAGGCCTCGAACCCTCGCAGGCGCGCCTCCGGCAGTTGGGCGAAGAGCTTGCGGATGTCATCGAAGATCTTGACGTAGGTGGCGGGGCAGGAGCGGGAGGTCTTGCCAATGGGGGATTGGTCCACCTCGTAGCAGTGCCGGATCGATTTGACTCCGGAGGCGGTCTTCCAGGTTTTTTCGGCCCCGCGCTTGAAGAGCTCCGCGATCGTGCCGCGCATGAGGGAGGATTTCCCGCACCCTGAGATGCCGGTGATGACGGTCAGGCGCTGGAGAGGAATTCGGACTTCGATGTTTCTGAGGTTGTTGAGGGAGCAGCCCTTCACTCGCAGCCAACCCGTCCTGGCGGCGGCCTTGGGGAGGGGGCGGCGTTGCCCGCGGACGGGATGGACCAGGGGATGAGCCAGCGCTTGCCCGGTAATGGACTTCCTGAGTTTCCTGAGTTTCCCCAGCGGGCCGGAAGCGATTACCTCGCCGCCGTGTCGTCCGGCTCCGGGGCCGAGGTCGATGATATGGTCGGCCCGCGCCATCGTCTCATCGTCATGCTCCACCACGAGGAGGGAATTCCCCTTGCCGCGGAGGGCTTCCAGGGTGTTGAGGAGCTTGTCGTTGTCGCGGGGGTGCAGGCCAATGGTGGGTTCGTCGAGAACGTAGAGAACGCCCCGCAGATTGGATCCGAGCTGGGCGGCCAGACGGATGCGCTGAGCCTCGCCGCCTGAGAGAGTTTTGGCCGAGCGGTCCAGCTGCAGGTAGCCCAGTCCCACCTCTTCCAGGAAGTGGAGGCGTTGAGCGATTTCGGGGAGAATGTCGCGGGCGATGGTGGCTTCCCGTCCGGTGAACCTGAAATCCTGCACCGTGGCGGCGGCCTTCGTTACCGGAAGGAGAGTGATATCCTGAATGGCCCGGCCCTGGATTCGAATGGACCGGGACACTTCATTGAGTCGGGCGCCCCCGCAGTCAGGACAGATCACGAGCTCCTCCTCGTCCGCGCGGTCGAGTTTGCGATCGAACTCGAGTTCAGCCTCCGTGACGGAGTTGTAGGGCTTGTTGTTCCGGCGGTCGAAACGGTGGCGGGTTCCGCCGGTCTCTCCGTGGCCCCGGCAGGTTCTGCACCAGCCCCGGGGTGAATTGAATGAAAAATGGGCAGGATCAGGAGCCTCGAAGGAACGGCCGGTGACTGGACTGACCCGCGCCCTGGAGAAGGGGGACAGGTGCTTGTCGCTATCGAGCACTCGCAGGGTGCCCTTTCCCAGTTGCAGGGCCCTGGCCACTGCTTCCCGGAGGTCCGAGAGCCGAGGGGTGGATTTTGAAAGGTGGAGAACGAGGACATCGATATCGTGTTCCTTGAAGCGCTCCAACCGCTGGAATCCCTCTACCTCCTTCCACTGGTTGTCGACCAGAAGGCGGGTGTAGCCCTGGCGTCCGGCCCAGGCGGCTACCTCGGTGTGGAACCCCTTCCGGCCGCGGACCACGGGGGCGAGGATGTCTACCGGGCCCTTCTTCACCTGGCCCCGGATAACGTTCACGATGGCGTCCTCGGTTTGCGGCACCACCGGCTCCCCGGACTCGGGGCAGTGCTGCGTTCCCAGCTTGGCATAGAGCAGGCGCAGGAAGTGGTAGACCTCCGTAACGGTGGCGACGGTCGACTTGCCGCCCCCCTGTGAGATGCGTTGCTCGATCGCAACTGTGGGCGGGAGGCCGGAAATGCGGTCGATATCGGGCTTTTCCAGCTGCTCAGCGAACTGTCGTGCGTAGGGCGACATCGAATCGAGGAAGCGCCGTTGTCCCTCGGCGAAGATGATGTCAAAGGCCAGGGTGGACTTGCCACTCCCACTCAGTCCGGTGACGACCACGAACTTGTCGCGGGGGATGGTCACTTCAATGTTCTTCAGATTGTGTTCGCGGGCACCGGAAATCTGGATGGCATTTCCGATGCTCGTCCCGAGTCTGGAAGGGTGCTCGTCCAGCTGGTTGCCGGCGGGCGGCCCGGGGATGCTCACGTCGTTGGGATTGAGGAGAGGGGCGAGGTAGCGGGCCGTCTCGGTGTCTGTTGTGACGATCTCCTCGGGGGTCCCGGTGCCGATGATTCTTCCTCCGTCTGCACCGGCACCAGGACCGACGTCGATCAGGTAATCGGCACATTTGATGACGTCCAGGTTGTGCTCGATGACAAGGAGTGAATGGCCGGCGTCGACCAGGCGCTGGAAGACGGCGAGGAGTTTTTCGATGTCACCGAAGTGCAGGCCGGTGGTGGGCTCGTCGAGGATGAGAAGCTCGGCCTGCGTCTCCCGGCGGGAGAGGGCCTGCATGAGGATGGTGCACAGTTTGAGTCGCTGGGCCTCCCCGCCGGAGAGGGTGTTGAGGGGTTGTCCAAGGCGAAGGTAGCCGAGGCCAAGATCCTCAAGTGGTCGCAGGGCGGAAAGGATCCTGGTCTTGAGTCTGGCCTCGGTGGTGGTCGCACGCCTGGCAGTCTCCGCCGCTCCCCGGCCAAAGAAACACAGCGCTTCCGTCACGGTGAAGGAAAGGACCTCCGCGATGGTCTTGTCTTCGAAGCGAATCCCGAGAGCGGATTGGTTGTAGCGTGAACCGCTGCATTCGGGGCAGGTGAGATAAAGATCGGAGAGGAACTGCATTTCGACCTTCTCAAATCCGTTGCCCCCGCAGCGCTCACAGCGGCCTGCGCCGGAGTTGAAGGAGAAGTATCCCGGCTTTGCCGCGGCGAGCAGGCCATCGGGGCTCCCGGCGAAGAGTTGCCGCACGAGGTCGAAGGCGCCCAGGTAGACGACAGGGGTAGAGCGGGGCGTGCGGGAAAGCGGACTCTGGTCCACAATTTTCACAGCCGCGAGTTGCTCGGTTCCGCTAAGGGAGCGCAGGGGTGCCGGTTCGTCCTGGCTCTCGAGGTGGAGGGCCGCCGCCAGATTCTGATAGAGAACATCGTGGACCAGGGTCGACTTGCCCGAGCCGGAGACCCCTGTCACGCAGGCGAAGACCCCGAGCGGGATGTCGGCATTCAGCTTGAGGAGATTGTGACGGGATGCCCCGCGGATTCTGAGGTAACCGGAGGGGGTGCGACGAACGGAAGGAAGGGGGATTGACTGCCGGCCCAGCAGGTAGGGAAGGGTGGAACTTCGCGGGCAGGTCTTGAGAGCCCTGGAATGGAAGGCCTGGCGTCTCGTGAGAGCGGCCACGATTTCCCCTCCGTGTTCACCCGCACCCGGACCGAGATCAAGCAGGTGATCGGCGGCCCGCATGACGGCTTCCTCATGTTCGACCACCAGGAGAGTATTGCCCTTGTCGCGCAGGCCCTGCATGACGGAGACGAGCGCCCCGATGTCGCGGGCGTGCAGGCCGACCGTCGGTTCGTCGAGGACAAAGAGAGTATTGGTGAGCGACGCGCCGAGGCAGCTGGTGAGATTAACCCGCTCAATCTCGCCGCCGGAGAGCGTGCGGGTAGCACGGTCAAGGGTAAGGTAACCGAGTCCAACTTCACAGAGGTAGCGCAGACGGTTGGTGATCTCGGAGAGGATGAGATTGATCGTCCGGTCGGTGCTGGAACTTCGACCGTGAATCCCGTGGGGCAGCTCAAGGACCCATTCGTGAAGATGGGCGACCGGATGTCGCCAGAGATCGGGAAGGGTGCAGCCGTCGATCTGGAAGCAGAGGGCCTCGGGTTGCAGGCGTGCCCCACGGCAGCTGCCACAGGTCGTATAAGAGCGGTAGCGGCTCAGAAAGACACGGACATGCATTTTGTAGGCACGGCCCTCCATCCACTCGAAGAATCCCTTCACCCCATACCATTCGTCGCTTTCCCATGCATCCTCCGGGTTGTCGCGCTCTCCGTAGAGAACCCAGTTCTGTTCCTCCTCCCTCAGGTCGGAGAAGGGGCAGTCAAGATCGAGGCCACGTCGCGCGCCGTGCAGCTCAAGGTCACGCTGGCACTCTTCCCCGCGCTCGCTCTGGAAAGGCTTCACGCAGCCTTCGTGAATGGAACGGTGGCGATCGGGAATGGCCTTGGCGAGGTCAATGCCGATGACGCGTCCGAAGCCGCGACAATCAGGACAGGCCCCCACCGGGTTATTGAAAGTGAAGAGGGAAGGGGTGGGAGGGCGGGCGGTGAACCCGGTGACGGGGTTGGCCCAGTTGGTGGAGAAGGGATGGGGGTGGCTCCCATTCTCCGAGTCGGCGATGCTGCAGGCGCCTCTGCCCAGATCGAGGGAGCGCTCAAGTGCCTCCAGGAGGCGTTGCCGGTTGCCCTTGCTGATCCTGATGCGATCCTGGATGACCTGCACCTGGGGAGGCAGGAGGGCAAATCCCGCCTCCTCCGGAGTGTCTGTCCGGATCACCCGGCCGTTGAGGTGGATGCGGAGGTATCCCTGCTGCTGAAGGAAGACGAAGAACTCTTCCAGCTCGGTCCCGGGGGGGACGGGAACAGGGAAGAGGACCAGGGCCTGCCGGCCGGAAAGATTCTCGAAACACCACGCCGAGATCGAGTCGCTGGTGTCGGGCCGGATGAGATCGCCGTTGGAGGGGTCTATGGCATGGGCACAGCGCGCATAGAGCAGCTTGAGGTAGTCATTGATCTCGGTGATGGTGCCTACCGTCGAGCGGGTGGTCCGCACGTTGTTCTTCTGCTCGATGGCGATGGCGGGGGGGATGCCTTCGATGCGATCGACCGCGGGTTTGTCCATGCGGTCGAAGAACTGGCGGACGTAGGGGGAAAAGGTCTCCACGTAGCGTCGCTGGCCTTCCGCGTAGAGGGTCTGGAAGGCGAGGGAGGATTTGCCGGAGCCGGAAGGTCCGGTCACCACCGTAAGCTTGCCGAGGGGGATATCGAGGTCGAGCCCCTTGAGATTGTTCTGTCGTGCGCCCCGGACGACGATCATCTCCTTCTGGTTCCCCTTCCGGGGCCCAGTCCGGCGGCGATGTGGAGAAGCAGCGGTGCGTTTCTTGGCAGGGGGCACGGGGTTAGCTTAGGGAGCTGGGAGAGCTCTTGGCCAGTCCATTGGCCTTGCGGCAATCCAGATCGCCCCCGGCGGGGAACGAGAAGAGGGATCGATCACCTCCTTCTGGCGGCGCTCGGCGAGCGGATCGGCAGCCTCACCGATCGTCGTCGCCCGGGTCCTTCTCCAGCCCTTCAGGAACTTCGGGGAATTCGCGGCCAAGAATGGCGAGAAAGTAGGCCTTCTCGGCGGCCGCAGTGACCTCGCGGGTGAGGTAAGCCGCTCCCTCACGGTCTCCCTGTGCCTGGCGGCGCCGGGCCTCTTTGCCGACCTGGGCACGGTAGCGCTCCTGGGCGCTTTCAAAATCAGCTTCGTATTCGGCCCAGATCTTATTCTGCTTGTCGAGAGCCTTCTCGTGTTCCTTTTCGAGGTCGCCTCTGACCCATCTGGGCAAGTCAAGGGCAGCGGGAAGCTCACCTTTCTCCTTCATCCCGTCGGTGATGCCATCAATGAATCTCTCCGCCTCCCGGCTGAAGCGGCGGGCTGAGCTCGTCTCGCTTTCCATTTCGTCGATAAAATCCTTGAGGTTCTTGTCGTGGCGCCGCTTCCAGCGGTCATGGGAAGCCTCTTCCTGGTCGCGAAAGAGCTGGCGCAATTTGACCAGCCAGTCCTCGACTCCGGCCGGCCGGTTCTTTTCCCCGGCCCCCGGCATGTTCCGTCGGGAGGGAGCCGACCATTCCACGAGAAAGTAACTGGCCTCCATGGGCTCTCCCGTCACGTTCCGGTAGCCGAACTCACGGTCTTCCCCCCGCCAGAGTTGCAGGGATTTCCGGGAGTCGGTTCCCTCGCCGGGCTGCCCGGGTGCCCAGGCAACGAAATCGAAACGTTCGCCCGTCACGAAGGTCCAGATGGGGGTGGCTACGCCCTTCTGGCTGCCTCCGATCCAGCAACCGTCCCCTTCTCCCAGCAACTTCTGCATGGATTCGATGATCCAGGTCGCTTCCGCGTTGTTGGAGGGAACCGCGAGGTGTCCCCCGGCGGCCAGGGCCATATTGTGGGAATCCCCCCAGGAGGCTGATTCGGGAACCACCAGAAAGCGCGAACCGTTGATGTTCTGCGTTCCGGAAGGAAAGACGGGTTGCTTGGCCTTGAGGGAGGCGGCGACCCGCTCAAGTTGCCGGGCAATTGACCCTTCATTGCCTCCCTTACTCCACTGCAGCAGGAAGGGGAGATTGCGCGAAGCGGCAAAGTCGTCCAGCGAGTGGTCGGGAAGGAGCGCGGCGTAGTCCTGGCCGCCGTCGGTGGAGTTGCTTTCGTCGGGCTGGCCCGCCGCCCAGAGATCCTGTCCGGGAGCCCCTCCATCGACCCAGTACCACTTTCCCTCCATCCCGGAGTCCGAGAGACCAATCCAGGCAGGGCTGCCGATTTTCAGCTCGGAAACGGCCCAGGAGAGATCGTCCTTGGTCGGCAAGGCCGCCAGCTGCGCTCCGTGGCCCTCTGCGAAGTGCGAGGCCGCTTGCCAGGGGAGAGCCTCGGTCACGAGAAGAAAATGCGAATCCCCCCGCTTGGCGGTTCCCTTGGGAAGCTCGGACAAATCACCCGCCTTCAGCCTGGCCTTGAGCCGGGCAAGGGCCTGGCTGGTGCTTTCGACGGATTCAGGCTTGGGAGGCTCCGGATCTGCGGGCTTGGGAGCAGGGGGTTCCTTCTTTTTCTGCGGAGTTTCCCTGACGGTGGAGGGCTTCGGCTTGGGCTGGGAGAGGGGTTGCTCGAGGGGCCTGGTCATCTCATTGCGTTCCTTTCCCTTGCCGGAGCCAAGCAGGATGAATCCGATCACTCCGAGAACACCCAGGACAACGAGGATGCCGACTACCGGGATCGATTGAGACGTCGCCGCGGGGGGGGCGAGGGCCGGGGTGGTGGGGCGCACGCCAATCGGGGAGATGCCCGGCCTGGGAGTGGAGGGCGGGGGAGCCTTGGGGCGGCGCAGGGCCGGCTTCTTGATCTTTTCGCCAAGCTGATCGAGTTCTTTGGCCAGTTTCTCGGCGTCCGCATAGCGCATGTCCCGGGAGGGATGCGTCGCTCGGCGGATGATCGCGTCGAACTCCGGGCGGCACTGGACTACCACCGATGGTGGTTGCCAGGGCTCGGTGGGAACCTGGGCGGTGAGCAGTTCGTAGAGGAGAACGCCCACCGCAAAGATATCCGCCCGCTGGTCAACCTCGCCGGGATTGTTGACCACTTCCGGCGCGCTGTAGCCGGGGGTTCCCCACACGATTTCATCCGGGTTATGCCCTTCGCCCACCGGGCGGGCCAATCCAAA
>JAAZXD010000042.1:11645-13481 GCA_014240355.1 Roseibacillus sp.
GAGGATATTGCCGGGTTTGATGTCACGGTGCAGGATGCCGTGCTGGTGAGCATGAGCCAGTCCGTGCGAAATGCCGGCCACCAGCTGGGCCGCTTCCCCCTGGTCGATGGTCTTGCCGTGGGCGGAATGGAACAGGGACTTTCCCTCTACCAGCTCCATGATGATGTAGAGCATCCCATCCGCATCTCCGAAGTCGTAGACCCCAATCAGGTTGGGATGGTTGAGGCGGGCCATCGATTTGGCTTCCGACTCGAAACTGGTCCGGAATTGCGGGTCCGCGCCGAACTGGCGCGGCAGAATCTTGATTGCGACCGGGCGATCGAGGGAGACCTGCCGGGCAGCGTAGACGGCTCCCATTCCTCCCTGGGCGATGAACGCAGTGATCTCGTAGGCCGGGAAGTGCGGCTGCAGCTCCTCGATACTGGGAGCACGGAATTCGAGATCAGGGGACATGGGGAATGATCGAGAGAGGAATGAACACGGCATTATGCCCCTCATTGCGAGCATGCGCAAGCGCGGGAACCCGGCTTCGAGGGCCGGGTTCGCGTCCGGGTGTTTTTGCGCCTCAGGGGGCTTGCTTGGGAGAATCCAGGCTGCGGAGGATGCCGGAGCCAAGGTGCTCGAGGAAGATTCGCCCGCTTTCGCCGCAGGCGTCGATCTCGTTCTGGAGGGCTCTCATTTCATTGCTTTTCCCCCCGTCCTCAGAGGCATCCTTTTTGCTCTGCAGGCTCTTGACGTAGTCCATGCGAATCCAGTTGGCCTGGGCTTGCAGATCGTCCTTGTGTTTCTGCTGGGCCTGCAGGTGACTGCTGACGACATCCTGCCCGCGAGGCGGAAGGGGAAGTCGGCTGATTTCATTCGTCCGGATCGCGATGGAACCATTGGGACCTACCTTCGCCTTGACTCCCTTGACGGCAGGCTCATAGGTGCGTTTGTCGTTGTCCCGGAGGCCGCGGTGCCAGAAGTTGAGATCCCACTTCAGGCTCTTGCCATTCTCCAGGAGCTTTTCGGTGAACCTGGCTTCGAGGATCTGGATCTTTTTCTGGGTCGCTGCGCGCAGGTTGGCCCAGTCGCCCGTCCCGGATGTGATGGCCACCGGCCTGGTGCTGCCACGGTCCTCGCTCCATTCGATGACAAAGGCCGCGGCCGCTTGGTCGTCGCGGGGATTCCCATCGTCCCATCCTCCGTTTTTCCCGGCCACCAGCCGCACGGCACTATCGACTTCTTTCGTCCCGTCGGGAGAATCGGGGGCCCAGGAGGCGAAGGTCCAGGGCTCACCGGTGATCCACGTCCAGGAACGACCGTTGTGCCGCCCCCCGATCCACGCTCCGGAATTTTCGTCGAGGTTGGAGCTGATCAGGCGAAGGAGGTAGTCCCCCTCGGAGGGTTCACTGGGAACGGCGAGGTGTCCGTGGGTGTCCTTGGCCACGGTATTGGCCTCCTCCCAGGTCGCCGGTCTCTCGATCACGAGATAGCGGCGGTTCTCAAAGGAGAGGACCCCTGGAGGGTAGATGGGATCGGGAGTTTCCAGGGTGGCCTTGAGGCGGGTGATCTGGGCTTCCAGGTTCCCGGGGTTGGTGCCGTCATTGCGCCATTGGATGAAGAAGGGGAACTTCCTGCCACCGGGCTGGGAGCGGATGGATCCCAGGTCGCTCAGAGTGGCGGAGTTGCCGGTGGTGATGGAGGGTTTACGCAGGTTCCAGGGCGAACCGTCAACCCAGCCCCAAGCCGTCCGCCCGGTGGCGCCTCCCCCGAGCCAGATCGTAGTGTTGCCGGGAGTCTTGGAGGCGAGCCAATTCTGTTCGCCCTCGTTGAGGCAGGTGGCGAGGTGTCCTC
>JAAZXD010000430.1 GCA_014240355.1 Roseibacillus sp.
TGGGGTTGAAGGCGGCGACGGGGGAGTGGGCGCGATTTGCGGGGGCTGCGGAGCCGTTTTATGAGGATTGGGAGGAGGAAGTGGTCTTTGGGGTTCTCGATACGGCCATGGATGGGACGGTGCTGTTGTTGAGTCTGCAGGAAGATCCGCATCCGGATCGGCGGAGCAACGGGAACATTTATGTGAAGCGGTCAGAGGATGGTGGGGCGACTTGGTCGGATCACAAGCTGGTTGGTGAACGGTATCTCATCGATTGGAAGGCTCTCGGAATCGGGCCTTACGATGGCAGCGCGCGCGGAAGGGAGAAGGATCATGCCTATGCCAGTCTGGGCACCAGTGTGGTTGATGAGAATACGGGGGAGATCATGATCTTTGTGACGTCTCTCTATCCGGCACCGTTTATGTACAAGAGCCAGGATCATGGGAAGACGTGGAAGAGAGAGAAGGTGGTGATGAAGCCGGACTCGCGAGGATTTCTCTCTGTGCCGAATGGGGCGTGCGACCCGGGAATCACGATTCGGCGGGGCCCGCACAAGGGGCGGTTGCTGGTACCGTCGCGGGTATTCAAGAACTATGACAGGCTACACGAAGACGGGGGCTATACCTGCGCGATCTGGAGTGATGATCATGGGAAGACATGGCAGAACAGTGAGCCGTTTCCGCTGGATGGAACGGGTGAGTCGGGATTGGTGGAGTTGCTGGATGGGACGATTTACCTGAACTCCCGGACGCACATTCGACCCGGTAATCGTTGGGTGGCGTGGAGTGATGACAGTGGTCATACGTGGCGTGACCTGGTGCAGGATGATGAGTTGTTCGACGGGCCTCCGGATGTGTATGGGTGCAAAGCGGGCTTGCTCCGGCTGGATCGAGATGATGCGGATGTCCTGTTGTTCAGTTCACCGACGCCGCATGTGAACGGGCGGCGGAACATTCGAGTGTGGGTCAGTTTTGACGGTGGTAAAACGTGGCCGCACAACCGGCTGATCAGACGTGGACAGGGGAACTACACCTGGATGACCGAGGGAAGGAAAGGGACTCCGAGTGAAGGATTCATCTATCTGCTGAGCGGCAAGGACTGGATGGCGCGGTTCAACATGGCGTGGCTTCTCAATGAAGATCAACCGGATTTCATCCTGGGAAAACGGTCGCGATATCGTTTCGCGGATCCGGATCTGTTTCGCAAGGCGGACAATGCGCAGTCGTTTCGGTCGGCAGATCCTCGTTTCAAGAACAGTCAGGTTGGATATCGTTTGCAGTCGCGCGACCGAGGTGGAGATGTGATGACGCATCCAATGGTTTTGCCATCGAAGACGATGAAGCTGAACTGTGACGTGTCTGATGGGAGACTGCAGGTTTTGGTAATGGATGAAGGTGAATCGAAATTGCGGGACAGTCACTGGATCACTGGGGACTACGAGGCTGATCGTTCGATTCCCTGGCAGGATGGGCCGCTCGACAAGTGGGTGGGCAAGGTGGTGTATCTCAAGTTTTTCCTGGAGGGAAATGCTCAGATCTTTGATGTCAGCTTTGAGGGAGTCCCAGCGGTCGAGGGTGTCAAAGCGGGGCTGGATCCGTCGGATGAACGGTTTGTTCTGCCGCCGAGGCATGATTATGTGGTAGGGCAGACGCCGCAGTTCATCAAGACGGCTGAGAACGCGTTGCCCTTTGGGGTGAAGGATGAGCAGCTGAAAGGCGTGCTAGGTGGGTATCGTCTTACGGATGCCTCGAAGGGAGGTTATGTTCAGTCGCACAAGTTCAGTCTCGCGGGGAAGGAGATGAAGATCAGTTGTGATGCTTCGGAGGGAAGTGTGCGAGTTGTGTTGCTGGGGGCGGATGGGAAAATGATCCGCAGGAGTCTGGCTTTGAAGGGCGGGGTGAAGGTGCGGGAGGTGGTCTTGTGGCCGGATGGGTTCAAGCTGGATCCTCATGTTTCGGAACCGGTGTTTGTGCGGTTCGAGTTGGAGGGTGGGGCGAAGGTTTATGGGTTGCGGTTTGATCGGGTGTTTTGGGAGTGAGTCACCCCAGCTTGCCCTTCGTAGTCTTGACGAAGAACGGGCACCTCAGCCTCCAGGAAACACGGCCCGAAAAAAGCAATTCCCTAGCAGCAAGGCGAAGAGGTGGAGACGGCCGAAGAATAACCACACCCCGCCCCGATCCGCGTGGATTGGGGCGGGGTGCAGTTGGTCGGGCGGAAGCGGAAACTCAGTGATCCACCCGCAGGCGGGCAAACTGCTGAGCATGGTCCGCGCGGGGGGCCGCAGCGCGCCAAACTTCGCTTACGATGCCGTCATTCTGACCGCTCGGGGTCTGGCTCACCAGGGTGCCATCGGAGGTCCAGGTCACGAGGTCGGTCGAGAATTCCACGAAGTAGTCCACGTCGTCAGCCGCGATCTGGCGGCTAAAGCGGATGGTCAGGTAAGTTGATTCGACGCCCTCCACCTGGAGCGTTTCGACGTCCGCCACCGGAAGGATCTCCGCCGACCAGATATGCGGATTCCCACCAAAAAAGAACTCCATCATGGCTGGCACTCCGTCTTCATCGTGGTCGGACAGGTTGTCGGTTACGCCGTGGGACTGCATCCAGGAAGCCAGCGTGATCTCGTCATCCGCTCCCGGACTGCCTCCGGTGTAGCGGCTGAGGCGCCAGTTCCCGGGATCGTTATGGTCGGGACTCTGCGTTGTGTTGACGTCGATCAGCACAAGACTGAAGTCGCCGCCGTCTGTAGACTGAGGCCAGGGCAAGGTGTCGGAGTATTCGTCGATGTCGTGTATGGGCACGCCGGCGCCGAA
>JAAZXD010000431.1 GCA_014240355.1 Roseibacillus sp.
TGGCGGGAGAAAATATCCACATTCCCTACGCTGGGACCCTGACCCGGGAAGAACTGGCCCTCCATGCCATCTCCCCGGCCGGAATCACTTCAGACGCTTTCAAGGCCCTGTCTCTCAAGGACGGCTTCCTCGTGGCCGACAACCTTGAACCCGGCGACTACCGCCTCCTTCTCAAGAAGAGCAGCCAGTCCATCACCCTCCGGGTTGCCCGGGGAACGGTGGCCAACGGGCACGTCTTCAACAGCGCCCGGACCCTCGAGTTGGTCGACCGGGATCCCTCGCACCTGACAAAGCTCTCCGTCGACGGCAAGTCTCTGGAGATCAACGTGGCGAATACCGACAAGGCCACCCGCGTACACATTATTGCCACCCGCTTCCTGCCGGACTTCGACCTCTTTGGCTTCCTCGGCCACGCCCCCCGGGGCGGACTCTTCAGCGGCACCCCCGGCCACCTGCCCAACCTCTACGTCAGCGGTCGCAAGATCGGGGACGAATTCCGCTACGTCCTTGAGCGGCGCTATGCCCGGAAACTGCCGGGCAACATGCTCGAACGCCCTGAGATTATCCTCAATCCCTGGGCCGTGCGTGATACCGAGACGGAAGAGGAAACCCTCACGGATGGGGAAGATTACGATCGCGTCCTGACCGGCCAGGCCGCCAAGGCCGCAAGAGCATCCTCGCCTTCAGCGCGCAAACAGGCTGGGGAGGAAGTTCCTACCGGCAGCGCGGTCGATTTCCTCGTCAACGGCCCGGTCAGTCTTCTCAACCTGCAACCGGACGAGAAGGGCCACCTCTCCATCGACCTCGATGCCTTCGGGGACCGCCAGCACGTGCACGTCCTCGTCCTCGACCATCAGGGGGCAAGCTACGCCGAACTCTCCCTGCCGGAACGTGCAACCGAAATCGCGGACCTGCGCCTCCGCCAGGCCCTCGACCCGGATCGCCACTTCACCGAACAGGACTCGGTCACCCTCCTGAAGAAGGGCGAGCGCCTGGAGATCAAGGACCTGCGCACCGCGCGCCTTGAGGTTTTTGAGAATCTCTCCAGCGCTTACCGTTACCTGCTTGCCGTCCGGGAGGACGCAACCCTGCGTCAATTCGAGTTCATCCTCAACTGGCCGGATCTCAAGGAAGAGGAAAAACGCACCAGGTATTCCCAGTTCGCCTGCCATGAGCTGAACTTCTTCCTCTGGAAAAAGGATCCCCGGTTCTTCGCGGAGGTGATCGCACCCTACCTTGCCAACAAACGCGACCAGACCTTCGTCGACAAGTTCCTGCTGGGATCCAAGCTCAACCCCTACCTCGAACCGTTCGAATACGAACGTCTCAACTCCCTGGAGCGCATTCTCCTTGCCCATCGCTCCGAGGACCGCCTCGAAAGCACGCAGTGGGATTTTCGCGACCGCCTCGCGCTCCACCCACCCGACCTTACCCGCTCCAACATGCTCTTCAATGGAGCACTCGCTACCGGCGGACTGGCCTTCAGCGACCTCAATGCGGCCCGGGACCAGGCCAACGGCTGGTTTGGCCGGGTGGCTACTGATGGGATCTCCGCACCAGCAAGCCCCCCGGTGGCCTCAGCCCCCGGGGCCGGGGGCGGTTTCACGGACGGAAAAAGCCGGGGCCGGTCCCTGAGACGCAGCCTGGAGAGCAATGCCCTGTCCCTGGATGAGGCAGAAGGGGCCGTAACCGAGTCGGCCGTTGAGGAAATGAAGAAACTGGGTGCGACACAGGACAAACGCCAGGCCAAGGCAAAGGAGGCACGGAAAGAGACAGAACTTCACAAGAAGATTTTGGACGAAAAGGAAGTTGTATTTGACGCCTATGCTGACGCTGGCCTCGACCTTTCCACCGTGGAGGCGCTCTACCGCGCGGTGGAAACCACCAAGGAGTGGGCCGAGACGAATTACTACCGGCTGCCCATTGGTTCCCACACTCATGACCTCATTGCCGAGAGCAGGTTCTGGCTCGACTACGTCCGGCATGAGAAGGGGAAGGCCTTCGGTTCGAGGCACCTGGGAGAAGCCACCCGGAACATTCACGAGACCCTCCTCGCCCTTGCCGTTCTTGATCTGCCCTTCGATTCACCGGAGAGCAGCATGGATATTGATGGACCCAAACTTGTCTTCACCGCCGCGAACAGCGCCATCGCCTTCCACCGTGAGATAAAGGAAGCCGGACTGGCCGACAACCGTCCTCCCCTCCTGGTAAGCCAGGCCTACTTCCGCCACGGCGACCGCCACCGGATCGAGAATGGCGAGCAGGTCGACAAGTTCGTCAGCGATGAGTTCGTGACCAGCGTGGTCTACGGGGCCCAGGTCGTGGTCACCAACCCCACCAGCACCAGGCAGAAACTCGACGTGCTGCTCCAGATTCCGCAGGGGGCCATGCCGGTGCTCGGTCACCGCGCCACGGGCACGCGCAAGATCTCCCTCGACCCCTACACCACCCAGCGTCTTGAGCACTTCTTCTACTTCCCAGCCGCCGGCGCCTATCCATGCTATCCGGCCCATGTCTCCAAGAGTGGCGCCGTCATTGCCCACGCCGAGAAGTTCACCTTCAAGGTGGTGAGCGAACCCTCCAGGGTGGATGAAAGTTCCTGGGCCCACATCAGTCAGTGGGGCACCGGGGAACAGGTCCTCACCTACCTCTCAAAAATGAACCTCCACAACATCAATCTCCTCCAGGTTGCCTGGCGCTGCCGCGAGAGCGGGGACTTCTTCAGGAAGGCCCTCGAGATCCTGCACCGCCGGGGCAAGTACCATCGCGAACTCTACAGCTATGGGCTCT
>JAAZXD010000432.1 GCA_014240355.1 Roseibacillus sp.
TGCACGCGGTTCGGGCTGATGATCTGCCCCGGGCCTGGTCGGCGCCGCACGACAAGATGCTGGTCCCGGATGCTCCCAGCTTCGGCTCGGCCAATACCTTCGCGATCAACTCGGACATCGTGATCAACGAGATCATGTACCACTTCCGGGAAGACCCGGGCACGCAGGGAGTCGAGTCGATCCAGGAGAGGGTGGAGCTCATTCCCATCGGTGGAAGCTGGCGCTACAACGAAAGCGGAGCAGCATTGCCCGCCGATTGGGCGATCAACTCGCACCTGGTTAATGGCGTCGATTGGTTCTCCGGCCCGGCCCCGCTCGGTTTTGAGTTTGGAAGCCTGCCTGAACCGCTCCGAACGACCCTCGCGGATCCGGTGCAGACCTCGATCGTGAGCTATTACTTCGAGAAGGAGTTCACCCTCACCGCGGCGCAGTTGGCCCGCTCCTTGAGTCTGGAACTCTGGCATGTCATCGATGATGGGGCGGTCTTCTCCATCAATGGCGCCGAGGTCAATCGCTTCAATATGCCGGGAGGTCCCATCACCCCGACGACCCTGGCCGCCACCCTGGTGCGGAACGCGGACTACGAAGGCCCCTTCGATCTGCCCATCGGTAATTTGGTGGTGGGCAAGAATCGTCTCTCGGTGGAGGTGCACCAGTACAGCCCGGTCGACTCGGACATCGTCTTCGGATTGGCCCTGGATGCCATCTTTGAGCTCGAGCCGTCGAGCAATCCCCAGCCGATCGTGGAGCGGGATGAAGAATGGGTGGAGTTCTACAACAGAGGAACAGAGGAGGTGGATCTCACCGGGTGGTCGATCGATGGCGGGATCGACTTTGCCTTTCCCGCGGACACCCGCATTGGAGCAGGCGAGTATCTCTTGGTGGCCAAGGATGCAGCCGCTCTGGGCGCGAAATATCCTGCGCTGGCGGGCAAGATTCTCGGGGACTACCGCAATCGACTCAACAACAGCATGGACTTGATTCGCTTGGAGGACGCGGTGGAGAATCCGGTTGATGAAGTACGCTACGTGGAGGGTGGACGTTGGCCCGATCTCGCTGATGGCGATGGCTCGAGCCTAGAGCTGCGCGATCCGGACGCCGACAACAGCAATCCAGGTGCCTGGGCGGCGAGCGCGGAGGATCACAAACAGGGATGGCAGACAATTGTCTACCGCGACAACGGAGGGCAGAGTTACGGCCTGTCCAATTGGAATGAGTTTCGTCTCGGAATGTTGCGAGCGGGCGAAGTTCTCATCGATGATGTGAGCGTGGTGCGTGATCCCGATGGGGCGGCCCAGGAGTTGATGCAGAATGGCTCGTTTGCAAGGGGTGCGGATGCCTGGCGGATCATTGGCAATCACCGGCACAGCAAAGTTGTGGGCGAACCCGGCAATCCAGGAAACCGAGTCCTGCATCTGATCGCCACGGGGGCAACCGACACCCGGCACAACCATCTTGAGACGACTTTCATCAACAACACCTCGATCACCTCCGCACAGGTTTATGAGGTGTCGTTCCGGGCTCGCTGGTTGGCAGGATCGAATCAGCTCAATTCGCGTTGTTACTATCAGCGGCTGGCGCGCACCACTCCGCTTGAGCGGCCGGAGCAGTGCGGCACGCCGGGCGCGGTCAATTCACGGGCGGAGGGCAACATCGGACCCACGGTTAGTGAACTGCGCCATGATCCGCCCGTTCCCGCTGCGGGGTCGGGAATCACGATTCGTGCCGATGTCTCCGATCCTGATGGGTTGGGTGAATTGGTGCTCAAGGCGCGTTACGACGAGGGGCAGGAGCAGACCCATGATTTTTTGGTAGGCGCCGACGGGAAGGGGACGGGAGTCCTTCCGGGCGCCAGCGCGGGCACCGTGATTCAGTTTTGGATCGAGGCCCTCGACGCGCTTGGGGCGAGTTCGATGGCCCCGGCTGCCGGCCCTGATTCGCGCGCTCTGATCCAGGTCGAGGATGGCCAGGGAACGGGGGGGGGGCTGCAGGAGATCCGGCTCATCATGCTCGATTCCGATCGCAACTTCCTCTTGCAGAACCTGAACCTGATGAGCAACGAACGCCTCGGGGGCACCGCGATCTACAATCGCGAGAAGATTACCTATGATGTGGGCGTGCGGCTGCGAGGGAGCGGTGCCGGACGTGCCCGGGATGGTAGCTCGGTGCGAAGTTTCAGCATTGGGTTTCCGGATGACCAGTTATTCCGTGGCGTGCATGGTTCTATCGGAGCAGACCGCTCGGCCCGCTCGCCGGTTAGTCGCCGGCCGGATGAAATGTACATCAAGCACATGTTCAATCACGCGGGGGTGCCCTGCATGTATGACGATCTCGTGCACATGATCGGTCCGAGTGCGACTTATACCGGGATCGCGATGCTGCAGATGGCGCGCTACGGTCCGTTGTTCACTTCGACGCAGTTCGAGAACGGAGGTAACGGGAGCGTCATGAATCTGGATATCACCTATGACCCGACTTCGGGCTCGGTGGAAGGTCTCAAGTCGCCGGTGCCCTTCACCCACATTGGAACCGACATTCGCGACCTGGGGGACAGCAAGGAAGATTACCGAACCTCCTTTGAGATCCGCACGGGTCGCCGGCGTGACGACTATGCCTCCTTGATGGCGTTTTGTCAGACGATGTCGCTGCCAACGGCGGAGTTGGATGCGCAGATCGAGTCGGTCATGGATGTTGATGAATGGATGCGCTACACCGCGCTGACCTTGCTTTGCGGGATCGGCGACACCTTTGTCAACGGTGGTCTGCGGCACAACATTAGGATGTATGCA
>JAAZXD010000433.1 GCA_014240355.1 Roseibacillus sp.
CGGCGGAAGGTCGGCAAGCACCGTGATCTGCACATCATCCAGAAGTTCTCCATCCAGGAGACCGGCCTTAACCTCGGGCTTCTTGAACTCCTTGGCGAAGTTCTTCACTGCCTTAGCCGCCCCGCACACATCCTCTTCACCAGTGATAAAGGCGGTCTGCCCCTGCAGCACCTCCTCCAGTCCGGACATGCCGGCCGACTCCAGGACCCTCTTCATGTGACTGTTCTTGGCTACGTGGCACTCGGCCCCTCCTTCCCTCAGTCGACCACGCAGTTCATGGAACTCGGGGACCGTCATCCCGGTATAGTCTACCACCAGCAGGAACGGCGAGCCGTTCACCCGCGTCAGTAATTCGTTGACGATAATCTGTTTATCGGGATTCATGATCTTATTCGGTGTCGGCTGAAACATTCTCCAGTTTCAAGCCCGGGAGCATGGTCGCTGCGATGGTGATGTTCTCGATGTAGTTCCCCTTGGCGGAGGCGGGTTTCGCCTTCACCACGCTCTCGATGAGGGAGGAGGCATTCTCCGCCAGCTGTTCCTCGGAGAAGGAGACCTTGCCAATGGCTGCCGAAATGTTGCCATTCTTGTCCAGCTTGTAGTCGACCTTGCCCGCCTTCACGGCTTTCACCGCGGTGGCGGTGTCTTCGGTCACCGTGCCGGTCTTGGGGTTGGGCATGAGACCTCGCGGTCCCAGCACCCGGGCAATCTTGCGCACCTCGCCCATCGCATCGGGCGTGGCAATGGCCGCGTCGAAATCCGTGAAACCACCCTGAACCTTCTTGATAAGATCCTCGAAGCCCACATGGTCGGCACCTGCCTCGCCGGCTGTCTTGGCTGCGTCACCCTGAGCAAAGACTACCACCCGGACATTTTTGCCGGTTCCATGCGGAAGCGCCACGCTTCCGCGCACCATCTGGTCGCTTTTCTTGGGATCCACCCCTAGTCGGAAGGAGAGCGTCACGGTGGGGTCAAACTTGGGAACGGGAAACTTCTTCAGTGTTCCCACCGCATCAGCGAGGGCGTAGGGGCGGTCTTCCACCAGCTCCGCAGCCTTCTGGTATCGTTTACTTCGGTTATTTGCCATTGTTCTGGTTGCAGTGCGAATGGACCGGATCCGATCCTCCTGCGGTTATTGGTCTATTGGTTTCTTCCTGGAAATCTGGAATCCGCGGACAAATCACATTCCCTCGATCTCGAGGCCCATCTGCATGGCAGTCCCTGCGAGGATCCTGGCAGCCTGCTCAGGATCGTCCGTGTTAAGGTCCGGCATTTTGATCTTCACCACCTCCATAAGCTTGTCCTTGGTGATCGAACCGACCTTCTCCTTGTTCGGTTCCCCCGATCCAGAAGCGAGATTGGCGGCTTTCTTGAGCAACACGGCAGCGGGCGGCTGCTTGGTCACGAAGTCAAAGCTGCTGTCCGTGTAGACGGTGATGATGGTGGGAAGGAGATCGCCGGCCTGCTGCTGGGTGGCTGCATTGAAATCCTTGCAGAACTGCATGATGTTCACGCCAGCCTGACCGAGAGCCGGGCCGACCGGAGGAGAGGGATTCGCCTGTCCGGCCAGGATCTGGAGCTTGAGGGTGCCTTTGACTTCTTTTGCCATGGGGTGAGTGGGGTGTGAAAATTAGGAGGTTGAAATATAGTGGGAGGTCGTCCCGACGTCGGGGCCCTGCTTCGACCGGGTTATCCCCGCTCGACCTGCCAGAATTCGAGTTCCACGGGTGTGGAGCGACCGAAGATAGTGACCGCCACGCGCAGCTTGCCCTTCTCCTCGTCGATCTCCTCTACGATCCCGTTCTGGCTCTCAAAGGGACCGTCAGCCACTTTCACGGTGTCGCCCACCTCAAAGCTGATGGCCGGTCGCACGCTGTCTTCGCGTTCCTTGATCTGGGCCAGCATGCTATCCACCTCGCGCTGTCTCATGGGGATGGGTCGGTCTTTGGTCCCTGCGAAACCGATCACTCCGTCCATCTCCTTGACAAAGAACCAGGTGTCCTCCACCAGGCCGTTGTCCTCGGTGAGGAGGTTCATGTTCACGATGATATAGCCGGGATAGAACTTTCTCTTGGTCTCCGTCTTCTTTCCACGTCGAACCTCGGACACCATCTCGGTCGGCACGAGGACCTCGTAGATCTTGTCCTTGAGCTCCTCTTGTTCGGTCAGAGCACGAATTCTCTTGGCCACCTTCTGCTCCTGCCCGGAGAGAACGTGTACCACGTACCACTGTTGGTTTGGCGGGGGAATTGTCGGCATGTGATCGATCAGCGTCCCAGTTGAGTCAGAAAATCAACGACCTCGCGGTGGATCAGGTCCCAGAGCCCTACATAGGCAGCCAGCAGGATCATTGCGATCAGGATGACCACCGTGGAATCAATGAGCTCCTTGTACTTCTTGAAGCCCTTGACCTTGGGATCCGGATCCCAGGGCCAGGAGGCCTTGCGGAGTTCGCCTTTGACCTCGCCAACAAAGGTGGAAAATTTCTTCAACATGGGTGACTGATTGCTGAGCGGGAACTGGCAGGACAGGCGAGACTCGAACTCACAACCCTCGGTTTTGGAGACCGATGCTCTACCAATTGAGCTACTGTCCTTTTGGCGCATCAGGGGCACCCCGGCAAAGCCCGAGTGCCCCCTGGTCAAATCGATTGTTGTTCGTGATCGCGGAGGGGTGGTGGGTGGTTACTCAATAATCTTGGCAACCCGACCGGCACCGACAGTGCGGCCACCCTCCCGGATGGCGAAACGCATGGTCTCTTCCATCGCAATGGGGGTGATGAGG
>JAAZXD010000434.1 GCA_014240355.1 Roseibacillus sp.
CCGGATCGACTCGTCCCGCACATAGACATGGGCAATCTGGTGATCGGCTACTGCGAAGGCTCTAGAGGCTCCTGCATCCAGCAATTCAAGACCAAGCTCATTCTTGATCCGGATCCAGCCCTTCTCCCGGAAGATCCGGTTGAGATGCACGGGTTGCCGGACCTTTGAAATGCCGTATTCCGAGAGAAGGACAACCTCCACTCCTCGCTTCAGGAAAAACGAAATCAGCTCGTCGACGAGCCTGTCAATCGCCTCATACTCGGCCTCCATCTCCGGCGCACCAGGGCCCCACCGCTGCAAGCCATAATCGAGATGCGGAAGATAGACCAGATTGAGGTCCGGTTCCTCCTGTTCCTCGACCCAGCGCGCGGAATCGGCAATCCACTGGGAACTGGGAAGTCCGGCCTGGGGCCCCCAGAAACTCGGAAAAGGAAACTCCCCCAAGTGCCCTGTCAACTCATCCCGCAGGCCAGGAGGATGGGCATAGACATCAAAAAACTTGCGCCCGTCAGCGGGATACATCGGGCGCGGGGTGACGGACCAGTCCGCGCTGGAATACATGTTGTACCACCAGAACATCTTTGCGCAGCGGAACCCCTCGCGCTCCCGTCGCACGGCCTCCCAGAGCTTCTCTCCGTGCACGAGACGATTGCTCTGCTTCCAGAAACGTATCTCCGCATCTTCCCTCTCATACCAGCCGTTCCCCACGATTCCGTGCTCCGCGGGAGAGCGCCCGGTGAGGTAGGTCGCCTGAGCGGTGGTAGTGACGGCGGGAAAGACAGGAGCGAAACTGGCCACCTCACGGTCGGCCGCGAACTTCTGCATGCGCAGCATCTTGTCCGCCAGCAGCCCCCTCGTAAGGCCCACCACATTAAGCACGGCAAGACGTTTCATCAAAACCCCCGAAGGTTAAGCCTTCCCTAATTAGGGACCGCCACAAGGGCAGCTTCCTTCAGCTCCTCCATGCAGGCTTCGTGCTTCTCCTCATCGATCGAGTGCCGGTCCACACCCTGGCCCACCGCCTCCAGCATCAGGACGGTGAGTTCGCCCCCGAGGTGCTCCCGGAACTCCTCCAGCCCGCCATAAACCAGTCGCCTCCCCTGCTCATCCCTGATCTCCAGCGACTCGTGCCAGATCGGAAGCTGCATACTCTGGAGCAACCTTACCACCCGCCATGCACCCTCCTCCGGAAGCCAGCCGCAGCGTGCCGAGTAGAGCGTGTCAAGCGCCACCCCCACCGAGACCGCATCGGCGTGACTCATCTCGAAGTTGGTCAACTGTTCCATCTTGTGTGCGGTCCAGTGCCCGAAGTCGAGCGGACGGCTGCTGCCGGTTTCAAACGGATCACCACCCAGCGCGATATGCCTGGCGTGCAGGATGGCGGAACGCTCCACTGCCTCTTCGAGGACCGGAGGATCCAGGGCGTTGAGCGCACCGACATTTTCTTCCAGCCAGTCAAAGAAGGATTCGTCCTTCACCAGAGCCACCTTGATCGCCTCAGCCAGTCCGCTGCGGTTGTTGTGCTCATCCTGAGTGTAGAGAAACTGGAAGTCATTCACCACTGCGTAGGGAACCGCAAAGGTCCCGATAAAGTTCTTCTTCCCGAAGGCGTTGATCCCGTTCTTGACCCCAACCCCGCTGTCATCCTGCGCCAGAGTGGTGGTGGGAAAGCGAACGAGACGCACGCCCCGGTGCGCAGTGGCAGCCGACAGGCCAATTACATCGAGAAAGGCCCCGCCACCGATGCAGAAAACATACGAATGTCGGTCAATCCTGTTCCGTTCAATGGGAACAATCCCGTTCATGATCTGGGTCTTCCTGATCTTGCAATCCTCACCACCAGCCATGATCACGATCTCCGTGAGGACCAGGTTATTCTGCTCTGCCAGATAAGATCGGATCTGCTCCTGCAGATCGGGAAAGAGCCGGTCAATCTCGGTCTCGATGAAGACAATGACCCTGCGCTCACGCTCTGTTTCCAACAGATCGCCCACCACCTGGTTCCCCGGGGCAAAGGCATCCTTGGTAAAGCGGATGCGATGCCGGAAGGTTACCGGGATATCAAAGTCATAGTCGCCCATGAGTCGCTCTTGGTAACGCAGACTACGGAAATTGGCCACCGTTTCTTGTTGCTGTTTGGAAACCAGGAAGAGGCTGGGCCATTATCGCGCACAAGGCACACGAAAATCGGCTTTGTCGGGGATCCAACCATTGTTAGACAGGAGGAATGGGATCAACCAAAACCATTGCTGAAGGACGGCATCTGGGGCTCTACGAGCGCGATGACTGGGAATTCGCCGAACGACCCAACGCCGAGGGAGTGGTCGGGATCCTGGCCCTCACCTCTCGGGACGAGGTGATCCTGGTGGAACAGTTCCGGCGCCCCATGAACGCTCCGGTGATTGAGATCCCGGCCGGTTTGATCGGTGACGAGGACGACCATCGAGGTGAGTCCCTGGCCGAAACCGCCCACCGTGAACTCCTGGAGGAAACGGGCTATCAGGCAGAAACGATGAAACTCCTGCTCTCCGGGCCAACCTCCGCGGGAATGACCTCGGAAACAACCCACCTCTTCCTTGCAACCGGTCTGCAACAAATCTCCGGGGGAGGAGGAGTCGGGGACGAAAACATCCGTGTGCACCGTATCCCGCTCGGCCATCTGCGCACCTGGCTGAACGAGCAGGAAGCCAAGGGACTCCTGCTCGACTTCAAGATCCATGCAGTCCTCTGGCTCGCGGGCTGCCACGATCACGGCTTGCAATAAGGTTCTCCCCGGGCCCTAG
>JAAZXD010000435.1 GCA_014240355.1 Roseibacillus sp.
AATAACCAGTTGCGGATTGAGCCCTTCAAGAGCTCAATAGCCCACCCCGCAAGGAGTTGGCCTGATGATTTGGGACGTTTTTGCCCCTTGGAGCGGCCGCGGGGGATGAGGAGCCCGGTGAGCAGGGCTACTCCTATAGAGGTAGCTCCAAAGATTTGCAGGGGATGGCGTCGCAGGTAGGAGGAGGCGACGTGGATTGGGCTGAGCCTCTTCCGCAGGTTGGCTGAGCCCTCAACAATCCGGAGACGCGAGGTATCCAGACTCAGGACGAGCTCTCGTTTTCGTTCGCGGAGGTTTTGTTTTGGTTGAGCCATTCGCGGTCTTTGTTGAACTCTGCTCGCGTGAATTCGAAGAGTTTGAGCTCCTGTTTTTGTTTCAGTTTCCTGAAAAGGGCGAGGGCGACGAGGAAATGCAGGCAACCGGCCCCCAGGGCAGCCAGTTGCCATCCAAGTCCGGAGAACTGACTGGACAGGGTCTCCACCCAGCGGCCGAGGAGGGAGACGACGGTGATAAGGACGAGAGCATATGAAAAAAAGAGGAACGCGACGGCGACGATCGCGAGTGATCCCTTTCGGGCTGCCACTTCACCCGCTTCACGCGTCTCGATGGAGAGGAGTTCGGCGCGGGCTTTCAGATGATCGCCAAGACCTTCCCTGAACTGGTGGGTTGATTTCCCGGCAGAGTCATGTTTCCCGTTTTCCGGTGAGGAGTCGGGGGCGGAGCCGGACTTTTGGAACCAGCCGGACATAGCACGTCGCAGGGGCGAGGGAAGAGGGAGTTGGGCAGGGGGGCGGAGATACGGGGTGCTCACCTGCGCACGATCAGACCGAGCAGGAATCCCACTCCGGCCGCCACCATGACAGACTTGGTGGGATGTTGCCGGATATACTCTTCCAGGTCGGCGTGGACTTCGCGCGCCTTGACCCGGGTTTCCTCCCAGTGCTCACCGGCAACGTCCTTGAACTGGGACGCCTTCTCGCCGGCAGCATCGGCAATCTGGGACGCCTTCTCGCCAGCATACTCTCTGAAGTGTTGGGCCTTCTGGGCAGCGGATTCCTTAAGTAACTGTGCCCGTTCTTCCGCACTCTGGGCGATCTGGCGGGGGTTTTCTCCAGCGGCCTCGCGCAGGTCGTTGGCCGCTTGCTGGGTGGAGGAGGGAGTCCCAGACTGCTCCTCCTGATTGGCAATGGGTTCACTCATGATTCTTGAATCCTCTGGATGGAGTGAACGTGACGCAGAATGTGCCGGGGCGCAAGCTCTGGTGGAGCCGGGTCTCTGGTCGTGTCGAATCGCTGCTTGCGGCTGTTTTCCCGGATCTCAGCGTTCGGGCACGATTTTGGCACGGGGGGTTTTAAAAATGGGGTGGGCCCGGCCTCCGGCTGGCTGGGTGAAGGGGGCGCTGCGCCAGGCGGGTTTGCTGAGAGGACCCTGCCCGCGGAACTGGAAGAGACCCTTGACCGGAGTGAGGGGGAGCGTTACCAGGCCGAGCAGGCCCCGCGCATTCATGCGCATGGTCAGGTCCACCTGCTTGTTGACCAGGTCGACGGACCCTTCTCCGACGAAAGTGGTGGAAGGGGTGGAGGTCAGGAAGTCCCTGGTAAAGGCAACGCCATTCTTGAGGACGAAGGTGGTAGAGGCGTCACGGGCCTGCTCGTGGCTGAACTCCTTGCTCAGGACCGTGCCCAGCGGAAGGGAGAGGGGGCCGAAGATGGGCACGTGAAAGAGCTGTCCGTTGCGCAGGCCGATCACACCCTTGCCATTCAGCGTATCGGTTCGTCCGGCGAGGGTGGTGAAATCAATACGTCCGGTGATCTTTCCCTGAGGGGCTTTCTCGAATTCGAACGTTCGGCCGATCTCGGAGAGGTTCAGGTCGTCCCAGCGCAGGCCGGCCTCGATGAGGGTCGATTCTTCGGGCGTTGACGTGACGGTGACCTCTCCGCCGCCGGTTCCGCCAAAAGTGCCGAAAAGGAGTTTTTTCACCTCGTGGCGATTCGGGGTGGTTTTGATGCTGGCGGACGCTGAAGTGAGTTGAAGGGTCCGGTCGAGAAACTCGTAATCGATGATCCCCTGTCCCTTTACGGTCGATGTGAGGAGAGTGCCGGTCCCCGGCTTGCTGTGATCGGCCCGGCCGGAAGTGCTGATGAGCGGCGGTTGGTGGAAGCCGAACATTTCGTCCACGAGGTCCGCGCCCTTGGAATCGACGAGGCGGAGGAGGGGGCCGGGCCAGACGCTACCGGTCAGGTTGGCAATGTCTGTCGTGTGGTTCTCCCGGTGGTACTGGATGCGATCAACCTGCATGTTCGCCCGCTGGGGGCCGCCGTGGCGCTTTCTGAGGAGATAGTCGGTGTAGTCGAACTCCAGTTTTCCGTCCGTGAAGGTATAGCCCTCCGGGCCAATGGCGAACCGGGTGGATCCTCCCGCGAGGGGGACTTCATTGTAGGAGCAGGTCCCCAGCTCGCAGGATCCCTCGACGCCCCATTTTCCTGTTCCGTCATCGCCCGGGTCTCTGGAGGCCTCGGCCGTCACGGACGCGGTGAAAGAGCCCGGGATCACTGTGGAAAAATCGAAGGTCGTGCTGACCTTCGAGATGTCGAGATCCCGGCACTGCAGGCCGATGGAAAGGCGATCGGGGTGCGAGCGGTGTGTGACGCTGCCGTCGATCCTGCCGCCCAGGGCCGCCGTGGTCATAGCGATGGGCACCATGCAGAAAATATCGGCGCCGTCGCGCTGGAAGAATTCATGCGGCGCAATGGAGAGAAAAATATAAAGATCGCCGGAGAG
>JAAZXD010000436.1 GCA_014240355.1 Roseibacillus sp.
GCGCGTGATTGCTCCTTATGGCCCGCTGGTTCCTGACAAGGCCAAGCTCCTCGATCTACCCGCTGGCTTCACCTACCAGGTAATCTCCAAACGGGGGACAAGGATGAGCGACGGGCTCCGGGTTCCGGGTAAATTCGACGACATGGCGGTCTTTCCCGGTGAGGATGGGCGAGTCATCCTGGTCCGCAATCACGAGCTGGCTATCGACCAGGGGAGCTTCGGCCCCTTTCCCGACAATCGCCTTCCCGGTAATCTCGATCGCACCCTGCTCTACGACCCGGGCGAGGGCGATGAGCTGCCCCAGTTCGGAGGAACCACCACCCTCGTTTACAATCCCGCCACCGGCCGGACCGAGAAGGAGTTTCTGTCTCTTGCCGGGAGTGCCCGCAACTGCTCCGGAGGAATGATGCCCTGGGGGTCGTGGATCACGTGCGAGGAATGCTTCGACCTCGTGTCAGATCAACGCGCCCGGTTGCACGGATATTGTTTCGAGGTCAAGGCGGACCCCTCCCTTGGTCTCCAGAAGGCGGTTCCACTCAGGGGACTGGGCCGCTTCTGCCACGAGGCCGTGGCCTGCGATCCCGGTGATGGCTCTGTCTACCTGACTGAGGATCGTGGCGACAGCCTGCTCTACCGCTTTGTTCCCGATCGCAAGCAGGACCTCACCAGCGGCAAACTCTATGCCCTCGGGGTGAAAGACCACAAGTCAGCCGACCTTCGCAACCATCAGCCGCAATCGGAACGTGTGCTTAAGGAAGGTCAGCAACTGGCGACCTACTGGATCGAGCTTGACGACCCTGCCTCTCCCAAGGACGACCTGCGGCTAAAGGGGTTCAGGCAGGGTGCCGCCCGCTTCTCCCGGGGAGAAGGCATCTTTTACGATAAAGGGGCGATCTACCTGTGCTGCACCAATGGCGGGCCTCAAAAGCGGGGACAGATCTTCCGTATCCTCCCCCGCAACGATCAACGCCCCGAGTCCATGGTGGAGCTCTTTCTCGAACCACGAAAGAGCGACCTCCTGACCAGCGGCGACAACCTCTGCGTGGCTCCCAATGGAGACCTCATCATCTGTGAGGATCTCATCGATCCCTTCAAGAAGCAGCAACTCACTCACCTCCGGGGCGTCACCCCCGAGGGCCAGATCTTCACCCTCGCCCGCAACCCCGACGCCAAGAACAAGCACGAGTTCTCCGGCTCCATCTTCTCCCCCGATGGCAGCATCCTGTTCGTGAACATCCAGACCCTGGACCACACCTTTGCCATCACGGGCCCCTGGCGCGGATAGGGCCGGATTCGGGCTTGTCCCCTGGAGCCTGCCGATCCTCAATCCTGAATCCTGAAAAACGACGAGGGGATAGATCTGGGACCTGCACTGGAGAAGCACTTTGGCTTTTCCAGGTTCCGCGCAGGTCAACGCAAGGTGATCGAGTCTCTCCTCGCCGACCACCCGGCCCTCGCCATCTTTCCCACCGGGGGAGGCAAGTCGCTCTGCTACCAGTTGCCCGCCGTTCTCCTGGAGGGCCTCACCCTGGTGGTCTCGCCCCTCATTGCCCTCATGAAGGACCAGGTCGACTCCCTGCTGGCCCGGGACATCGCCGCGGCCAGGCTCGATTCCACCCTTTCCGCCGGGGAGGCACACGCCGTTTACGACAAGATGCTCAACGGCACTCTCAAGCTCCTCTACGTTGCACCTGAACGCCTCGCCAACGAAAATTTCCGCCACCGGCTGGCACGGACGAAAATCTCGCTTCTCGCCATTGACGAAGCGCACTGCATCTCGGAGTGGGGACACAACTTCCGGCCCGACTACCTCAAGCTGGCCTCCTTCGCACACGAACTGAAGATCTCCCGCATTCTCGCCCTCACCGCCACCGCCACCCCACCCGTAGCCGCCGACATCCGCAGCAACTTCGGCATCCCGGAGGAGAATCACATCCAACTCTCCTTCCACCGGCCCAATCTGGAACTGCGGGTCATCCCCTGCCGGGAAGATCACAAGCGCCAGGTCCTCCTCAAACGTCTCGCCCGGGAACCCGACGCCCCCACCATCATTTACGGCACCCGGCAGGAAACCGCCGAAAGTCTCGCCGCCTTCCTCAAGCGCGAGGGGTTCCCCGCCCGTCCCTACCACGCTGGCCTCCGCGACTCCACCCGCTCCGCCTGCCAGGAAGCCTTCATGTCGGGGGAGGCACCCATCATCACCGCCACCATCGCCTTCGGAATGGGCATCGATAAGTCGGATATCCGGCGCATCATCCACTACAACCTGCCCAAGTCCCTGGAAAACTACACCCAGGAGATCGGGCGGGCCGGGCGTGATGGAAAACCTGCCACCTGCGAACTCCTCGCCTGTCGGGACGACCTGCGTGTGCTGGAAAACTTCATTTATGGTGACACCCCCTCGCCTGAGGCGGTGCGCCGCGTCCTCGACCAGGTCCTCGATCGCGGGGACACCTTCGACACTTCACACTACGAACTGGCTGGCACGCACGACATCCGACCCCTCGTCATCAACACCCTCTTCACCTACCTCGAACTGGAAGGATACATCGCCGCCACCGCGCCGTTTTACACCACCTACCGGGTCAAGTTCCTGCGCGATCTGGAACAGGCCGTCCTCGGCCACGACGAACAGACCCGCCGGTTTCTGCGCAACCTCTTCGCCACCGGAAAGCACGGCCGCACCTGGATCACGATCGATCCGTCCGCCGCCGCGGAACAACTCCGCTGCCACCGGGACCGCATCATCCAGGAACTTGCCTCCTTGGAATCC
>JAAZXD010000437.1 GCA_014240355.1 Roseibacillus sp.
GACCGTCCCCAAGGGATGGGCCAGGGGATCCACCGCGGAGATCTTCATCCATCCGGATGGCAGGTTTCTCTACTCCTCCAACCGTGGGCATGACAGCATTGCCTGTTTCAACATCCACCAGGGTTGCGGCAAACTCAGCCTGATCGAAATCGAAAAAACCGGGGGACGCACCCCCCGCAACTTCAATCTCGATCCCAGCGGCAGGTGGATCATTGCTGCCAACCAGTCGAGTGGCGACCTGCAGGTCTTCTCCATCGACCAGAAAACGGGAGCCCTTGAACCGACCGCGACCCGCCTCGAAATACCTGCCCCGGTCTGTGTGGTCTTCCTGTAGAAATTATGCCTTCGGAGCATGGCTCCAAAACATCCCGTGCCCCCTGGTTCTCAATCCCTCCAATCATCTTAAGCAACCACATGAAAACACTTCTTCTCCTCCTGATCTCCGGCCTGTGGGCCCTCAGTCCGGCTGCGGAGCATCCCAACATCGTCCTCATCATGGCTGACGACATGGGTTACTCCGACATCGGGTGTTACGGCGGCGAGATCAAGACTCCCGTGCTCGACCAACTGGCCCGGGATGGCCTGCGCTACACGCAGTTCTACAACACTTCGCGCTGTTGTCCGACCCGGGCCGCTCTCATCAGCGGTCTCTATTCCCACCAGACCGGCATGGGCCTGATGGAAGGCGACCGGGGCTGGCCCGGCTACCGGGGATCCATCAACAAGCGTTGTGTCACCCTTGCGGAAGCGCTCAGGAGCGGAGGCTACCGGAACTACATGTCGGGCAAGTGGCATTTGACCCGCCACAAACGCCCGGACGGGGACACCTCTGCCTGGCCGATGCAGCGTGGCTTCGACCGCTTCTATGGAACAATCACGGGAGCGGGCAGCTTCTATGATCCCGCCACCCTCTGCCGGGGGAACACCTACATCACTCCCGAGAACGACCCCGAGTACCAGCCGGAATCCTACTACTACACCGACGCCATCAGCGATAACGCGGTCAACTTCATTGCTGACCACCGAAAGGACAAGACCGCCGCCGCCAGGCCCTTTTTCCTCTACGTCTCCTACACCTGCGCGCATTGGCCCATGCACGCCCCTGAAGCAGACATCGCAAAATACAGGGGGGTCTACGACAAGGGCTACCCGGCCAT
This sequence comes from Roseibacillus sp., assembly GCA_014240355.1. GTDB lineage: Bacteria > Verrucomicrobiota > Verrucomicrobiia > Verrucomicrobiales > Akkermansiaceae > Roseibacillus_B. Next base: position 1,158 of record JAAZXD010000437.1, read on the forward strand.
TCGGGAGGCTCGCTACCGGAAGGCCATCGAAATGGGCGTCATCGACAGGAAATGGGCGATGTCCAAGGGCCTCGACTGGGAAGGGTTCCAGCACAAGGCCTGGGACATCCGCTGCATGGAAGCCTACGCCGCCATGACGGAACTCATGGATCGCGGCATCGGCCGGATCGTCGCCGAACTGAAGAAGCAGAAGCTCTTTGAAAACACCCTGCTGGTCTACCTGCAGGACAACGGCGGATGCGCAGAGGGCTACGGCCGGGCCAACAACTCGCACCAGAAGGACCGCTTCAAGTTCAAGCCCCTCGGGAAGGACGGATTGCAGACCAAGATCTGGCCGCCCATGCAAACCCGCGACGGACGATTCGTTCGCACCGGACCGGAAACCCTGCCGGGCGCGGAGGACACCTTCGTCGCCTACGGACCGGGTTGGGCCAACACTTCCAACACCCCCTTCCGCGGCTACAAGCACGATCCCTACGAAGGCGGAATCGGCACCCCGTTCATCGTCAGCTGGCCCGGGGGAATCGCCGAGAAACGCAACGGCGCAATCGTGCATGACGTCTCACACCTGATCGATCTCATGCCCACCTTCGTGGAGGTCGCCGGAGCTGCCTACCCGGAGAAGTACGATGGCCACGACATCCAGCCCATGGAGGGAACCAGCCTCGTCCCCACCCTGGCCGGGAAGGCCATCCCCCGGAAGGCGCCCCTCGGCTTTGAGCATCACGGGAACCTCGGCCTGCGGGATGGCAAGTGGAAGATCGTCTCCATGTATCGCCGGGATCAACCCCGCAAATGGGAACTCTACGACATGGAGGCCGACCGGACCGAATTGAACGACCTCGCTCAGAAGATGCCCGGGAAACTCAAATCCATGGTCGCGAACTGGCAGTCCTGGGCCGACCGGATCGGGGTGCAGCCGTGGCCCATTCCCAGATACGAACCGAAGAAAGCGAAGTAGCGGCGTGGCTTTCTCCAGAACCTTCCCTCCATGCGCTTCCTCCTCCCCGTCATCACGATCCTGGCCCTGGGGGCCCTCCAGGTTGAGAGCAAACCACACGTTCTCTTCATCGCAATTGACGACCTGAACGACTACATCTCCCCGCTCGACAACCATCCCGGAGTGCAGACTCCGCATTTTGAACGCCTTGCCCGGCGCTCGGTCAACTTCGCCAATGCCCACTGTGCCGCCCCGGTCTGTCACGCTTCGCGGGTGGCCATCATGACGGGGGTACATCCCTCCCACTCGGGGATTTATCGCAACATGTTCGGAGCCCGCGGGCCCCGCTGGCGCCACGAATCCAGGATCCTGGAGAAGGCTGTAGTTCTTTCCCAGCACTTCCGCGATCACGGCTACCGCGCGGTGGGCGGCGGCAAGATCTTTCATACCCTGCAGTGGACCCCGCACGACTCCCAGAACGACCCGGAGGCCTGGGACGACTACCGCGGCGATCCCAACAACCCCATCGCCCCGGACTGGCCCCGCCCGGAACTGGTGCCTGACGACAAGGCCGGCCTTACCAAGGGACGACCGCTGGGCGGACACTCGCAACTCTTCGGCGCTGCGCCTCTCGAACTGCCCGACGAGAAGACCGGTGAC
>JAAZXD010000438.1 GCA_014240355.1 Roseibacillus sp.
TTCCCCCCTCCCATGAAACGCATCCCCACACATCTTCTCGGCCTCGGCCTCGGCCTCGGACTCTGCGCACTGGCCACTTCGGCCATGGGCCAGAAGCCCAACATCATCTTCATGTTCTCGGACGACCACGCCTGCAATGCCATCTCGGCTTACCCAGGTGGTCTCTTCGACAAGATCGCCCCCACCCCTCACATCGATCGCATCGCCAGGGAGGGCATGCTCTTCGAGAATTCCTTCTGCGCCAATTCCATCTGCGGTCCCTCCCGGGCGAACATCCTGACCGGCAAGCACAGCCATCTGAACGGCTTTCTCGACAACAACTCCTCCTACTTCGACGGACGACAGCAGACCTTCCCGCAGCTTCTTCGCAACACCGGATACCAGGTCGCCATGATCGGCAAATGGCACCTCCACTCCCACCCGGTGGGATTCGACTTCTGGCGCATTCTTCCCGGCCAGGGCGCCTACTACAACCCGGACTTCATCGAGATGGACGGAAGCCGCAAACGCTATGAGGGGCACTGCAACGACCTCGTCATGGACTTTGGCCTGAAGTGGATGAAGGAGGACCGGGACAAGGACAAACCCTTCATGGCCATGATTCAGTTCAAGGCACCCCACCGCAACTGGTCCGCGGCCGAACGCCATCTCAACCTCTTCAAGGGAGTGACCATGCCCGAACCCGAGACCCTCTTCGATGACTACGCCAACCGGAGCAAGGTCCTCGCCGAGCACGCCATGGGCATCGACAAGCACATGTACTGGGGGCATGACATGAAGTTTCATGGGGAAAACCTCTTCCCGGAGAACTTCTCCAGCGGCATTGCCAACGCCCAGTACAAGCGCATGACGGAAGTCCAGAAGAAGGCCTGGGATGCTGTCTACCAACCCGAAAATGAGGAGTTCATCGCCGCCATGAAGGCGGGCAGGCTCAGCAAGAAGGACATCGTCCGCTGGAAGTACCAGCGCTACATCAAGGACTACCTCAAGAGTATTGCCAGCGTGGACGACGGGGTCGGACGCATCCTGAAATATCTCGACGAGAGCGGTCTGGCCAGAAACACCATCGTGATCTACTCGAGTGACCAGGGATTCTACCTTGGTGAACACGGTTGGTACGACAAGCGATGGATGTTCGAGGAAAGCCTGAAGATGCCCTTCGTCATCCGCTGGCCAAAGGTGATCAAACCCGGTTCTGCAACCAGGGCACTCATTCAGAACATCGACTATGGCCCCACCTTTCTCGATATCTGCGGCGCTCCGATCCCCGCCGACATGCAGGGCCGGAGTCTTGTCCCCCTCCTGAAGAACAGCGGACGGAAACCCGGGAACTGGCGTGAGGCAGTCTACTACGCCTATTACGGGGAGAGAACGCACCAGGTTGCCAGACACGACGGGGTGCGCACCGAGCGTTACACTCTGTTTTACGTGCCCAAGTACAACGAGTGGCAGCTTTTCGACAACGAGAAGGACCCACAGCAGATGAAGAGCGTACACGACGATCCTGCATACGCCGCAATTCTGAGTCGCCTCCAGAAACAGTATCGCCAGATCAAGCAGAACTACCGGGCACACGTCGCTCTCCTTCCCGATCACCGGATGAACGAGGACTGGTGGAAAACCCGTCACCTGGACATGAACAGGAAGGCCAGTTCCGGCCCTCACGATCTCCTTTTCATCGGTGATTCCATCACCCAGGGATGGGAAGGTGCCGGCAAGGCAACCTGGGAGAAGTACTACGGCAAGCGCAAGGCTCTGAATCTGGGCATCTCGGGTGACCGCACCGAACACGTCATCTGGCGTCTCGACAACGGCAACCTGCGCAGGCAGCAAAAAGCCAAGGCGGCCGTGGTCATGATCGGAACCAACAACACCGGACACAGCGAGCAGGATCCCGGCGAGACTGCCGACGGCGTAGCACGCATCCTTTCCATTCTGCGGGCCCGCTGCCCAAGCGCCAGGGTTCTTCTCCTCGGCGTCTTCCCGCGCGATGCAATGCCGGATGGCAGAAAGCGAAGGATCAATGATGCCCTTAACGAACGTCTCGCTGCATTCCACGACGGCAAGCGCGTGCACTACCTCAACATCAACGACCAGTTTCTCGACGGAGACGGCCGCCTCCCGAAGGAAATCATGCCGGATTACCTCCACCCGAGACAGAAGGGCTACGCGATCTGGGCGGAGGCCATCGAGGCCAAGCTGGTGGAACTCGGACTCTAGCCTGATCCTGAAGATGGTGCCGGGGAGTGCTCCCCTGATTAGCGCACGAAGCCCTGCAGTCTCCCGGGAACGAACTCCCGGATGATCCCCATCAGGTGGAAGCGGGCTTGTTGCCAGTTTCTGCACGGGCATACGAGATGGCTTTTGATGCGCGCTACCATAATCCTGTGATTCTCTGCTCTACACTCCCAACCGGAACCGCCACTCCGTCATTCCCAAATCTCTTTGCTTTTTGTCCTGTGCGAACCGGACACCACAACAAATATCCCGCCCTCCCGGACAGACGGACTCCTCCAGCAGGGCTTCGTTCTGTCGTTACCGAAAGAGAGAGAACCCCTGCCTCCAAGTGTAACAGGTGGCCCTTCTTGAAAAAATCGCCCTCGTCCTCTTGTCGATCGTCCCCCTCGACGGCCTTCCCCCCGTGGTCCACGAGGTCTTGCATCAAGCCCGAGGCGTCGGGCGCGGTGCACGCCGTGAACACGGCGTGCATGAGCGCCGTCCGCCCCGAAAAGTCCTGGAAGGTGACGT
>JAAZXD010000439.1 GCA_014240355.1 Roseibacillus sp.
GGCAGGGTGAAGGACAGGGGCAGGGTGAAGGACAGGGGCAGGGTGAAGGACAGGGACAGGGACAGGAAAAAGGGAAAGGGGAGGGCAACGAGGGAAACTGGACCGGGAAAGGTGGGGCAGATGGTCCGCGGCGGAAGCGTTCAGGGGGGAGCAAGCATATTGGACTGCCGGAGAGAGCGCGGGGAGCGTTGCGGCAGTCACAGGGGGAACGTTACTCCCCTGAGTATGGCCGGATGATTGAGCAGTACATGAAGAACCTCGCGGATTCTCCCGGGGAGAAGTAACGATCTCTTGCGGAATCATGCCGATGCGCCTCCTGCTTCTGTTGTTTGTTTTTGTTCCGGCCGTTGTGCCAGGTTTGGCACGTGCACAAACGGAGAGCGCAGTGAAGGTGGATGCCGAGACCGAACGGATCATCAATCGCGGGCTCAAGTACCTCGCTAAATATCAGTCGCCAAACGGGTCCTGGCAGGGACGCAACGAAAAGGAGCGGCACTATCCCATTGCCATGACGGCCTATGCGCTCATGGCCTTCCAAGCCTCCGGGCATTTACCGGGAGAGGGCGAGCATGGCCGGGAGGTGACGTTGGGGGTGCAGTATCTCCTCGACTCCGTTTCCCCCGAGGGCCTGATCGGGGACAAGGACAACGGACAGTACATGTACTTCCACGGGATCTCCACCATCGCTCTGGCGGAACTCTACGGACAGACCAGCAACCCGTCGATCCGGTCCAAGCTGGAGCGACTGGTGAAGATCATCGTTTCGAGCCAGAACGAGAATGGCGGCTGGCGCTACAAGCCCACGGCCACGGACGCGGACATTTCGGTCACGGTCCTGCAGGTGGTGGCCCTGCGGGCGGCAAAAAACGGGGGATTGAAAGTGCCGCAGACCACCATCGATGACGCGGTGAAGTACGTGCGGAGCTGTTATAATAAGGGGAAGGGGGGCTTTTCCTATCAACCGGGAAGCGAACCGGGCTTTGCCCGGACGGCTGCCGCCATCTACTCGCTGCAAGTTTGCGGGCACTACGATGATCCCCTGGTGAGGGAGGGGTCGAAGTATCTCTTTGAAAACTTCGGGGAGCGGCAGAGGTGGTTCACCTATGGCAACTTTTACGCTGCTCCGGCCCAGTACATGATTGGCGGGGAAACGTGGCGGAACTGGTATACGAAGATCAAGGGAGTCCTTCTTTCCCGTGTGCACAACGATGGCGAAACCTCGCTCTGGTTCGAGAACACCTCGGTGGGACCTACCTATGAGACGGCGATCAATGTCATGATCCTGGCTATGCCCTACCAGTACGTCCCGCTGTATCAGCGATAACGATGAGGACCGCAAAGGCAATCCTGACCGGTCTCGTGCTGGTTCTCGGGCAGGGGTTCGCCCAGAATGAATCGGAGCCCGCCGCAACGGAGTCCGGCGATTCCGGGGGGGGGAATCCGGGTTCCAGTTCCCTGGTGGGAGTTCTTGAAACGAGGGAGGGCGCAAAATGGGAGGGCGTTATCGCCATTGGTGACAATGCGATCACGATCACTCCCGGAGGAGCCACACCCGTGGCAACTCCACTGGGAGAGATTGTCAGCCTCGAAGTGGAGCGGAGAATGAACGAGGGTCAGGAGCCACCGGAGACACTGCTGAGCGGGGCCCTTCCCGCCCCCTGGCGGAACCGGGACCTCGGAAGGACGCTGGTGCCGGGGAAGGCGCGCTGGCTCGACGGGCGGTTCATTGTATCAGCCTCGCCGCGGGCGGCAGATGAACGCTTTGCGGCCTTCCACCTGGTCTATGCACCGGTGAAGGGTGATTGCGAGATTCAGGCCCGGGTGGTGAGCCTGGCCAATGAAGGGGAGGACTCCTATGCCGGGATCGTGATCTGTGACGGGACCACGCCGGAACATCGCAAGGCGGTTCTAGGGGTCCATCCCTACGGAGAAAAGGGGGTGAATTTCCGGCGGTGGGGCTACCAGGGGGGCAGTTCGACGGGCAGGGAACTCCCCACCCTGAAACTGCCCTACTGGGTCAAGCTGGTTCGTGAAGGCTACGACGTGACCGCCTATCACTCGCCGGATGGCCGCCGTTGGAGAATGCTGAAGGTTTCGGCGGGCAGAATGCGCGATGAGAAGGTGTATGTGGGCCTGGCAGTGCAGGTAGAGAAATGCAACCGCCTGAGCGAGGTGGTGATCGACAGGGTGAGCATCAATGGTGAGGACACCGAAGAGGCGGAACCGATGTTACCGCATGTGGTACTGCGGGCGGGTTCGCGCCTGGCGACGGATGTCCTCAAGGCGAACCGCACCGCCTTCCACTTGGGCGGACGCTGGGAGGGACGGACCGTTACCGCCCCGCAGGTGGCTCGGTTGGAGTTCTTTCAACCCCTTCCTGCCGAAGTGGTTGCGCTCGTGCAGGGTGACCGGGCCGGACTCCTGTTGCGCTCGGGGGATTTCTTGGAGGGCGCCTTTGACTCGCTGGGCGACGGCAGGCTCCGTCTCGGATCGGTTCTCCTGGGTGTGCGGGAGCACTCCATCCTTGATGAGGCCGATTGTCTGGTGTTGCGCAAGGTGGCACCGGAGCCAGCAAGCTACCGGGTTGAAACGCAGGCTGGATCGATCTTGCTGGCCCAGCGGGTGATCCTGCACGGGGAAAAGCTCGTCCTGCAGGTGGCGGGACTGGGGGAGGCGCAGATCGGGGTGGAGGATTTGAGGTCGCTTGGCCCCCTGAAATAGTCCCGGAGC
>JAAZXD010000043.1 GCA_014240355.1 Roseibacillus sp.
CGTAGCAGAAGGCAGGAAGGAAGTTCTTCGGTCTGGAATTGTCTCCGCCTGCGCTGGCGGTGGCGCGGGGAGCGTTATGGGGAAGGAGTGACGGTGGTGGATGGGAATTTCTTCGATGAAGCACTCACTGCACGGTGCCATGTGAAAAGGCTCTTCGAGCATGCCTTCTTCTGTGCGATGGCTCCTTCCCTTCGGTGGATCGCATACTGAGTCGGCAACTCGATGACTGGTGTCGGGGGACGGGTGGTCAGAGTCTTTTTTCGCGATCTTCCGGGGCGGGAGGATGGTGAACCCGGACTGCCTTGCCGGAACTTCGGGAGTTATATACAGAGTTTTTCACAATTCAGAGGAATCGTCACCCGATCGCAGTCATCCCGACAGGTGAGGGAGAGAGATCATGATTGAGATGGTCAGAAGGCCCTGAAATTCAGCCGGTGAGCTGAGCGGAATTGTACTTGCAAAGGAGCCTTGCATCATAAACCTATAAAGATTCCCCCTTTGGGGGGGGTTAGACAGCCCAATTGGCGTTGGCTACAGGTTAGGGGGTTTCCTGGGCCAGTTTCACGCCGTTGGGTTGTCTTTTTTCAGGCTTGGGCGTTGAAGTGGCAATACCCGCGATCTATTTTGCCTCTGTAAAGATGATGAAGCCTCCTCCCCATTCCGAACGGCACCTCGGAAGGTCGGCAATCCTCTGCACTCTCTTGTTTGCGGTTTTCAGCGGGGGATCCAGGGCTGGAGAAAAGGAAGGTGACCGTCCCTACTTCAATAAGAAGGAGGTCCCGGAGAATATCCGGGATCTCAAGAGGATTCAGGAGGCTCTGCAGAAGAGCCTGCCCCGCTCCCGTTCAGCTACGGTTTCGATCGATCTGGGAGGTGGCTCAGGCAGTGGCGTTATCGTCAGCGAGAAGGGTTTGATCCTGACTGCCGCGCACGTGAGTGGAGGCGTGGGAAAGAAAATGACGGTTATCATGGAGGACGGCACCAAGCACAAGGCGACTTCTCAGGGCCTGGTGGCTGCGACAGATGCGGCCATGGTCAAGATTGATGAGGAAGGGACCTATCCTTATGTCGAACTGGACGGGAAGGATACCGCTTCACTTGGAGACTGGGTTTATGCCCTGGGGCATTCCGGTGGGTTCGAGAAGGAGCGAGGGGTGGGAGTCCGGATCGGTCGTCTGGTGCGGATGGCGGACGAAACGATCAACTCGGACTGCAACCTGATCGGGGGCGATTCCGGGGGGCCTCTCTTCGACATGAACGGGCGGTTGATCGGTATACACAGTCGAGTGGGAGCCAGTCTGGAGCAGAACATGCACGTGCCTGTGAGGGAGTTCCTCACGAACTGGGATGAGATGCTCAGGAATGCATTCATCGGGGAGGGGCCTTTCGTTCAGAAAGCCGGGCCCGGTTTCTTGGGAGTGGCCACGGAAGACCGGGAAGAGGGTGGAGTGATCTTGAAAGCGGTGGGGGAGGAGACGCCCGCGGCAACGGCAGGCCTCAAGGAAGGAGATGCGATCGTGGAGTTGAATGGTGAAAAGATCGAGAATGGGAAGCACTTCTCTGCCTTGATCAAGGAATGCAAGCCGGGAGATAAAGTGAAGCTCAAGATCCTGCGAGATGATGAAGAGATGGAAATCGAAGTGGAACTGGGTGAGAAGTAGTCTCCTGGGCCTCATTGGCTTCAGTGCTTCTCTTGCCTGTGCTCAGCAGCAGTTTGGCCAGCTCGAGGGGGAGTTCAGGCTCAACGGAAAAGAGACCTGGAAGGCCTTCGAGCCGGTTCGCGAGGTCCTGCAGGCGAGCAGTGCGGTGATCTATGACGGATGGAAGTCTGTTGCCTATGGTGTGGTGGTCAGTGCAGACGGTTATCTGGTGACCAAGGCCAGTGAGATAGACAAGGTTGAGGAAATCAGTGTGAGAGTCGACCGTAAGCATTTCAAGAAGGTGGAGGTAGTGGCGACCACGGTGGAGTGGGATGTGGCGCTCCTTAAGGTGGACGGCGAGGAACTTCCTCTGGTCGACTGGGCGGAAGCTGAGCCGGTGCATGGGACCTGGGTAGTGAGCAATGGGTCCACAACCCGGCGTGATCGGCGGGTGCGGGTTGGGATCATCAGTGCCAACGCGCGCCGGGTCGGCGGGGGCCGCGCCCCGGTGGTGCTGGGAGTGACCCTGAAAATCAATGACGAAAGCGGGGGGCTGTCGATTGACAAGGTTCACGAGGGCTCCGGAGCGGACGAGGCCGATCTGGAGTCAGGGGACATCATCCTCAAGGCCGACGGCATCGAGGTGAAGAGCATGGAGGACCTGCAGGAGGTGCTCGGGACGAAGGAGCCGGGAGACAGGCTCATGCTCAGGATAAAGCGTGGCGAGGAAGACCAGGACCGTGAGGTGGAACTGAAGAAACGGGAGAGCGTTTTTGAGGAGGAGAAGACTCGAAATGACGCCATGAGTGGCCGCGTCTCTCAGAGGCGGAGCAATTTCCCCCGCGTGTTGCAGACCGACCTGCCGCTTTCAGTTCGGAGCGTGGGTGGGCCTCTTCTGGACCTTGAGGGGAAGTGCATAGGAATGAATATTGCCCGGGCCAACCGTTGTGAGACGTTCGCGATCCCGACGAAGGAACTGCGTGAGATCATCAGGGACCTGATGAATCCAGTGCAGGGGGAGGAAGGAGCCGATGAAGAAGAGGGATCGGAGGATCAGGAAGAGGAATAAAGCGGAACGGGTTTGGGAAAGGAGACGAGAGGGGAAGCTCCTGCGCGATTTGCCCGCTTCAGGCCTTTTCGAGGAGTTTTCGACTCTTCCGGATGGTGGCCTGACTCAGTTTTCCGTCAACGCGGCGGGAGTTGTCCACCAGTTGAATCAATTCGACGAGACCCTTTTCGGCAGCGGCAAGCGATTTCTTGGATCCGCCGTATTTCTTATCGCTGAAATACTTGGTAAACGTTGTTCCCGCCCGGCTCAGGCAGAGGCGCCATCCCTGAAAGGCGGTGGTCTCGTAGGTGAAGCGGGTGAGGTTGCGTTTCGATTTCATGGTCGCTACGTAAAAGAGCATATGGCGTGCCGGACGAGACAAGCCAATCTAAAAGTTGAAGGAAATGTTAGACGGGATATTTCCGTCTGTTAGGGACTGGGGGAGCGTTGAGAAAGGGGGGGTGAATTTAGGGTTGCATTAGCCAGGAACATGTCCTTTATTTCCTGCCCGCGAGACTTAACAACCGCCGTAGGTCCTTCGGGCAGTCAGAAGTTCTGACAGCCATCTCGCCGGAGGGAAACCCGGCAACCCCATGAAATCATGTCTGAAGCACCTGTTGCTGAAAACGAAAGCAGTAATGAGTCCATTCGGCTCGACCGGTTTGAAGTTCCGAACCGCCTGATCAAGAACGAGGATACCGCTACGGAGTGCTATGCTCAATTTGTGGCCGAACCGTTTGAAAGAGGATTCGGTCATACCATCGGCAACTCGCTGCGCCGTGTCCTGCTCTCTTCTCTGGAGGGAGCGGCCATCACTTCGGTGCGTATCGCCGGCGTGCAGCACGAGTTCTCCACTCTTCCCGGTGTGGTGGAGGATGTGACCGACATCGTCCTCAACCTGAAAAAGGTTAAGTTCCATCACCACGACAAGGAACCCCGGGTTCTCTCGATCAAGGTGGAAAAGGCCGGGGTCGTGACTGCAGCTGATATTGACGATGACAATGTTTACGAGGTCATCAACAAGGATCAGGTGATCTGTACGCTGGATCGCTCGGTGAAGTTTGACTGTGAGTTTGAGGTGCAGGTGGGGCGCGGTTTCCGGACCGGTGACGAAAACAAGCGGGAGGAAATGCCCATCGGGGTGATTGCGATCGATTCCATCTTCTCTCCAGTGACGAGGGTGAAGTACGAAGTGGAGAACACCCGGGTCGGCCAGATGACGGACTTTGACAAGATCATATTCGATGTATGGACCGACGGGCGCGTGGAACCTCATGAAGCGCTTCTTCATGCGTCCGCCATCCTGCGCCATCATCTGGATGTCTTCGTGAATTACGACGATGACGCGGTTGAATTCGAGGAGGCACCGGCCGAGCAAAGTGAGGAGAACGCGGCGCTCAAGAAGCTCCTGAACATGAGCGTGAACGAAATCGAACTCTCAGTAAGGGCGGCCAACTGCCTCAACAACGCGAACATTACTTCAGTGGGTCAACTCGCGATGAAGACCGAGGCTGAAATGCTGAAGTACCGCAACTTCGGAAAGAAGTCGCTCAACGAGATCAAGGACAAGCTCTCGGAGTTGGGCCTGAGCCTGGGTATGACCTTCGATCCAACCCTCCTGACCGGTCCCATGCCATCAGTGGCCGCGCCGCGTCTGGGAGTGGAGGACGAAGCGCCGGTCGGCCTCGCGGATCTGATTGCCCAGAATATCGACGAATAACCATCACCCTTAGTTATCGCCATGAGGCATCGCAAAAAGACCGCGAAATTGCAACGGAACGCCAGTCAGCGGAGGGCTCTCCTCTCAGGCTTGGCCTGCTCCCTGATTCGCGAGCGCAGAATCCGGACAACCCTCGCCAAGGCGAAGGCCTTGCGGCCGTTGGCCGAGCGACTGGTCACCCTTGGGAAGCGGGGAGATCTCCATGCCCGGCGACAGGCTGCAGGCTTCCTTCGGCAAAAGGAGGCGGTGAGCAGGCTCTTCGCCGATGTGGCCCCCGCCTGTAGCGACCGGCAGGGGGGATACTGCCGGATCGTCAAGCTCGGTCCCCGTTTCTCGGACTCGGCTCCCATGGCCTACATAGAGTGGGTCGACCTCGCTGTGGAGGTGGGTGAGATAGAGGATGAAGAAAATGAGGGAAGTGCGGAGGCAGAGGAGTAAGCCTCTTTATCTCAACATCACCTTTTCAACGAAGGCGCCCTCCCGAAGGAGAGGGCGTTTTTTGTCATGAGCTCCGATGCCCGGGAGGAGAACGACAGAGGCGGCGGGAAACGGTCGCCAGTCAGCCCGACTGGGGAGAATCGGAGCGTGGTATGTGCAGGCTGAAGTTTGAGCAGGTATTCTTTCTGTATTTGCTGTGAAACCTCTCAGTCCCTGGAGATTTGAACGGGGGATCCAAGAGGCATGAGGTCGTAGAGCTCGGCGACATCGTTATTTTTCATGCGGACACAACCGTGGGAGGCGGGAGTGCCAATCCTGTCCTCATGATTTGTGCCATGGATATAGATGTAGCGTTGGTAGGAATTGGAGTTGTTGTCCTCCAGTCCGTGAAGGCGGAGGATGCGGGCTAGGATGAGGTCTTCTTCTCCCGGGGCGTGTTCGGGATTCCACTTTCCCGCAGGTTTGCGCTCCTTGAAAATAGTATGCAGGGGTTTTTCGCCTCCGTGTTTTTCGCAGATTTCAAAGGACCCGAGAGGGGTTTTGAAACTGCCTTCCTCGGCACCCAGTCCGAATCTGGAGGTGGAAACCGGATAGGTTCTTAGAAGCTCATCCCCCTTCCAGACCTCCATGGTCTGTGTGGCGACCGTGACGCAAATACGGAGGGAGGGCATTCGCTGTTATGGCCTACTTGGGAGCCGGAGAAAGAGGACGTTCCGGGGTTGAGCAGGGAGCCGGAGCGGAGCGGTTGGCCGGTTTGGCTTCCAGATCGAGCTTCTCCAAAAGGGCAAGGTCGTTCTGAACAGCCGGGTTGGCAGCAGTAAGGAGCTTGTCGCCGTAGAAGATTGAGTTTGCGCCGGCAAAGAAGCAGAGAGCCTGGGCTTCATCGGAGAGGCAGGTGCGCCCGGCCGAGAGGCGGACGCGGGCCCGGGGGGTTGAGATGCGGGTGAGAGCAATAAGGCGGGCGAGATCGAATGCGTCGACCGGTTTGCCGTCGGCAAGAGGGGTCCCCGGCATGGGCATGAGCGCGTTGATGGGAATGCTCTCGGGTGGAGGGTTGAATTCTGAAATCACTTCCAGCATGCGCAGGCGATCCTCGACGGTTTCTCCCAGGCCGAGAATTCCTCCACAGCATACCGACATGCCGGCATCCTGCACGTGACGAATCGTGTTGAGGCGATCCTGGAAGCTGTGGGTGGTGACGATGTTGGGATAGTTCTCAGGGGAGGTGTCGATGTTGTGGTTGTAGGCAGTGACGCCTGCCAGACGAAGGGCTTCGGCCTCTTCTGCCCCCAGTTCCCCGAGAGTTACGCATACTTCGATCTCAAGGGCGGCTACCCCGCGTACGATCTCAAGAACAGATTCGAATCCACGAGTGCCGGCCCTTACCCCTCTTCCCGCTGCACCCATGCAGAAGCGGGTGGACCCGTTTGCCTTGGCCAACCGGGCCCGCTCAAGAACCTGCTCCTTTTCCATGAGGCGCTCGGTATCCAACCCGGAGGTGTAGTGGGCTGATTGGGCGCAATAGGAGCAATCTTCCGAGCAGCCTCCTGTCTTGATAGAGAGCAGGGCGCAAAGCTGGACGCTGGAATCGCTCCAATGATTTTCATGCACCTCGCGAGCCTGCTGCAGCAGGGAAAAAAACGGTTGGTGGTAGAGTGCAGCAAGGTCAGCGTAGTGCATGGTCGTTCTCAGCCTTGGTTAGCGGACCCACGTGCCAGTGACGTATGGCAGGCGTCCCTGGCCAACCTCGCTGTAGTTGGTTTTCCCGTTTGCACCGATGAGGCGATTGCCGATCTTCCGGCGCCAGACCTTGCTCATGCTCTCGCCGGTATGACACCCGTAGCTCTGGCAGATGGCCCCCCGGGAGAAGACGGATTTCCTGATCCTGCCGAGATCCCGCTGGTGGATCCAAGCCTTTGAGATGGCCATGATATCGTTGCTGTAGTCGAGCATGAAGGCGTAGCGATTGGAGTGGCCGAAATAGTCGAAGCTGAAAATGGAACGGGCAGGACGTTCGTTGATGGCGGTGATGGCCTGAGCTCCACTATCGATCCAGATGAGCTGGCAATTGCGTTTGTCGGCCTGTTCCTGGATCCAGACTGGATAGGATTTACCGTCAGCGTGGGCGCGGGAGAGATAACCGGGCCGGTAGACGATCCAGATCAGCTTGGCTTCGCTGCCGTGCCTGAGCCGGATCTCAGCCATGCGGAGGGTGGAGGCGCGGATGAAGTTGGCCCACCACCGGTCATGCTGTTCGTTTGCATTACGCAGATCCTCCCACTTCCGCAGGGCGGGACCTCCACAGAGGATGACGTGTTCCTGGACGGCCGCAGAGAGGCTGGTAAAGGGGAAAAGAACCGTTAGGAGGAGCACGAATCTCACGGGCTCAGAATGCGGCAGACGGGGCCGGGGGGCAAGGAGGGAGTCGTGGGAGTAATGGGGACAAGGAATTTCGCCCGGGGACCGTAGGCGGGAATAGTGCTCGTCCGGAATTCGGGTTGAAACCCAGCCAGACAGCACACGATTGGAAGACTGGGTTTCTGTAGCGTTCTCTTGATCCACAGCGGTGAAATTGAACTGTTCTGAGGATGCTCCATGGGCCAGTTCCACTCCGGGGAGCAGGCTGGCGAGAGGGCGGAAAGGGAACCCGGCGCGGTCGTCGATTGACTGGGAAGCTTCCGCCCGTCACGGTGCCTGAAGGGTGACAATCCTGTTAACAAGTTTTTCAGAGGCGGAATCCGAAATTTGCACGATACGCAATATAGTCTTCGGTGAGGAACAGAATGTTCCACCGGAGGTTGACTGGGATGGGAAAGACGAAAAGTGCCTGCATGCTCTGGTGCTGGGTGAAAAGGGTGAGGTGGTGGCTACGGGCCGCCTCGCTCCCGAAGGAAAAATTGGACGTTTGGCGGTTTTGCGCACCCACCGCCGGAGGGGTGCAGGAACCGGCATGCTACGGGCGTTGGTGGAGGCTGCGCGTGGGTGGGGGTTGGGGCAGGTGTTTCTCCATGCGCAGACACAGGCCCTGGGGTTTTATGAGCAGGAAGGCTTCCGGGTTCGTGGCGAGTCATTTCATGAGGCGGGGATCGAGCACTACTACATGTATCGGCATCTGGGTGATAATGGTGATCGTGCGTGATTGCGAAAGCGGTCCCCGCCGTGCACGTCGGCAGGTGCAACGTTTCGCTGAACCGGTAGGATGAAAGTCCGGCCATGATGCCAGGGAGCGGCATCGGGAGTGAGGAGGAAGGGAACTAGGTCCGTTTGCCAAGGGCTTTGCGGATGGACTCGAGGGCCTCCTCAAGGAGCACCCGGCTGCATCCGAAATTGAGGCGGGCGTGTCCGGGGCCACCGAAAAACCGGCCATCGGAGAGGAAAAGGCCTGCCTCCTCTTCGAGGAACCGGGCTGGTTCTGGGATCCCGGCAGGGCGGAAGTCGAGCCAAGCGAGGTAGGTGGCCTCCATGTCCGGGATGGTCACCTTGCCGAGTTCCTCGCGGCAGAAGGCGGTGAGGAGATCACGGTTGGATCGGAGGTAGGAGATCAGCTCACGGCGCCATGACTCACCGTGACGATAGGCCGCTTCGGCGCAGTGGTATCCGAGGCAGGTGATCTCCGCCAGGATGTGTCCACGCTTGCTGGCAAAGCGGTGCCGCAGGCGTTGATCCGGGATGACTGCGTAGGCATAGCCCATGCCCGCAACATTGTAGGTTTTGCTGGGAGAGAGGAGCGTGATGGTCCGAACGGCATATTTGTCCGGAAGCCGGAGAGCTGTGAAATGAGGCGTGCGTTCTTCATCCAGGATGAGATCACAGTGGATCTCATCGGATACCAGGATGAGATCGTGGCGGTCACAGAACTCGGCCAGTTGAATGATTTCCTCTTCTGAGAACACGCGTCCCAGGGGATTCTGGGGATTACTGAGAAGGAAGAGCCTTGTGTCGGGGGTGACCGCTGTCTCCATGGAATCCCAGTCGAACACCCACTGATCATCCTCAAGAATGTGGGGGACGGTGATGAGTTCGAGGCTGGCATCACGGTGAATATTGAGGAAGGGCGGGTAGATGGGCGTACATGTAAGGAGGGCGTCTCCGGGATTCGCAAATGCCCGGCCTGCGAGGGAGAGGGCAGGGACAAGTCCACCGAGATGGACGAGGTGATCGGCAGAGATGGATGCCCCATGTCGTTTTGCGAGGTAGGCGAGAATGGAGTCGACGAGGCCATCATGAGGCACAGCATAGCCGAAGACACCGTGGTCCACCCGGTGATGGAGAGCCTCGATCACTTCCGGCGGGGAAGGGAAATCCATGTCCGCAACCCAGAAAGGCTGCAACTCGGGGCGCTTGTCCCATTTCAGGGAGCCGGTTCCTCGCCGGCTGGGAGGGACATCGAAGGTGGACATGAGCGGGAGCGATAGGGCAGGGGGCGCAGATGTCAAATCATGTCCGGGGTAACCGCGAATTTGGCGGCGCAGCGAGGGCATTGAACGGTGATCGTTTCCTGGCCTTGGAAGAGCTCCTCAGGCTTGTCGCGCCAGGTTCCGAGCGCTGGCAGGACACGATTCAGGTCGCAGCCACAATCCCAGCGGAAGCGGCGAGTTTCCAGGAGACTGGTTTCCTCAGATTGCTCGAGTCGGGCGATGTCACGGGTGTCGACGGACGTGAACCACTGCTCGTCATAGTCGGGCTGGGCCGCGAGAAGGACAAAGGTCTCGTCGGGCAGGCGGAAGGCCCGGCCTGGTCGTTGCTCGGAATGCTGGTAGAGCTTTTCAGTCCATTCAAGGGGATCTGTGGAAGAAACCTCCAGCGAACTGCGCCGCGACTCCTCCTCAGGGACGGTGGTCTGTGAATAGAAGATGTTGCGATCTGTTTCGCGGACATCCTCGGTAAAACAGCGCCCGGTGATCTGCTGGTGCAGGGAGGAGCCAGTAGTGAAGAGGTTTATCCTTGGGGTGCGGATGTTGACAGTCCAGGCGATGGTTTCTGCCAAGGGTCTCGCGACCAGGTGAAGGGTGAGCATGGCCATGGCATCCTTGAGGGTAGCGTCGAGGTCCTCAGGATAGCGTAACCCGTGCTGCATCAGGTGAAGATAGTAGTCTGTGTAAATGGGCGGGAAGTGGCCGCGGATCATGAGAACATTGCGGTGCCGGACGAAGATGGACTCCACGCCTGCGAATTCCTCAGAAAGCTCGTGTTCCATGAGACGGGCAGTGGTTAGAGAGGAAGTTCGGGCTCGTGCTCCACTTTCAGGGGAGTGGCAGACTGCTGCCCCGGCTGGCCGGCGGAATCCTCCAGTCGTTCATGGGCAATCTGAATATATTGCTCATCGATCTCAAAACCAATGCAGGTGGCGATGTCCTGGTTGCGTGCGGCCAGGGCGGACGATCCGATTCCGAGGAAGGGATCGAGGAGGACGGTTTCTGAGCCCTGGCCGTGAAGCGTGATACACTGTTCTACGAGGGCCGGCGGGAAGGTGGCAGGATGTGGGCGCTGCCCCTCCCTTGACCGGATTGTTTCGTAGGGGATGAACCAGGTGTTGCCCCGGCAGCGGCGATCGACCCCCATGGTGTGCTTCCATCGTCTGATGTTCGATTTGTCGGCATAGGGAACTCCGGCGGACCGACGATCGAGGGGAACGGACCCGTTTCTCGTGAGATGGAACACGAACTCGTGGCAGTCATTCACATATCGCTGCGAATTGATCGGCTTGAAGTGGCCTGCACTGATGATCTTGTCATTGCGGGTCTGAATGGAAATCGACTTGATCCAGTGGAAGGTGTTCTGGAGCTTGAAGAGATCGGGTGCGGTCAGCGCAAGGAGTAGTTGGTGGGGCAGAAGCGGATTGCTGGGAGATCCGCCCAGATTCAGGAAAAAGGAGCCGTCAGGGCGGAGGATTCTCAGGATTTCACCAGCCCAGTCTGCGCACCAGAGGAGGAAGGCTTCACGGGGGGAAGTGTCGTCATAGCTGCGATATTCGATTCCCAGGTTGTAAGGCGGGGAGGTGACGACCAGATCGATGCTCTCCTTTTCAAGTTCGGCCATGCCGCGGAGGCAATCGCCATGGTGGAGCTGGAATGAGGTTGGGATTGGTTTGAGGGAAATTGGTTCCCCTGCAACCTGTGGGGAGAAGGGTGGCTGGGGCAAGCCACTCTTTTGGTAATTGTATAAACAACATTTAATCAGTTAGTTATAACTGAAGAGGACTTTGGTCCCGGATTTGGGTTGACCGCTGAAACTTACGTTTTAAACATCTGTTTAAGTTGATGGCGAAAACACCTGAAGATCCCCGGGGCACCCGCGAAAGGGTCCTGAGGTCTGCTGAAACGCTTTTTGCGGAGCGGGGTTTTGAAATCGTTTCCCTGCGGGATATTACCGGGGCCGCGGATGCGAATGTAGCTGCGGTGAATTATCATTTCGGCTCCAAGGAAAAGTTGATCGATGCTGTCATCGAGCGCCACGTGGTGCCGATCAACGAGGAGCGGGTGGAACTACTTAATCGTTTTGAAGCCAAGTGGGTGGAATCCCCCCTGCCGGTAGACAAAGTTCTGAAGGCCTTTCTTTGGCCGATGCTGCGACACATCACAAGTGGGGAAATGTCCGAAGAGCTCTTTGGAAAATTCATGGGCCGCCTCATTGGGGAGCGTGGTTACCGACTCCCGGAATCCGTCCGTCCCCTGTTCAGGATGATGGCTGCCCGCTTCACATCGGCCCTGCGCAGGGCGGTGCCGCAACTCAGTGAGGAAGAGGCCCTCTGGCGAATGCATTTTTCCTTTGGAGTGATGTCAAACACCCTGACGCACGGTGACACCTTGCGTGAGATCTCAGGTGGAAGAGCAGGAAATCCTTCTATTGAGAAGATCTTCGAGGAAATTATCGAGTTCTGCGCGGCCGGCATTGAGGCAGTCAAAAAAGAATCATGAGTGAGAGGAGGGCAGTGCTGGCAGTGCTTGGACTGACGGTCCTTGCGGTAGGTTGTGCGGTGCGTCCGCCCGAAAGCCGTATCGGCAATGTGTCTGCCGGGGCACCGGAGCGCTGGATTGCGAGCAGGGCTGCAGGGGCGGGGATCGATCAGAACTGGATCACGCGCTTTGGGGACTCTCAGCTGGTCGTTCTGGTTGACGAATCAATGAAGAACAATCCGGACCTTCGGGTAGCAGCCGAACGCGTTCGCCGGGCGGAAGCGGTTGCCCGCCTCTCCGGAGCAACACGGCGGGTGCAGGCGTCAGGAAACATCACCGGTCAGTTGCAAAAGCAGCGTTTCCCGGGCTTTCCGCTCAATCTGGGAAGTAATACTGCGGAGGTTTACGGGGCTTCGGTGGATGTCAATTGGGAGCTGGATCTCTGGGGTCGACTTCGTGCGACTCAGCGGGCAGCGATAGCGGATCAGGAGGCGCAGGAAGGGGATTACCGGGCAGCGCGTGCCTCGATGGCAGCCCAACTCGCAAAGGCTTGGTTCGCACTGGGGGAGGCCAATGAGCAGATCGGACTCGCGCAGGCGGCGATCGTGGTGCGTGACAAGACGGTAGCATCGATTCGGGAACGCTTTGCAGGGGCTCTGGAGGGAGGTCTGGCGTCGCAGTTGCGCCTGGCGGAAACGGATCTCGCCGGTTCCCGCGCGGCGCTTGCACGGTGGCGGGCTGAACGTGAACGCGCGGTGAGGCAGGTGGAGTTGCTGGTGGGGCGTTATCCAAAGGGAGGGTCACTTTCCCGACGGGGCCTTCCCAGGGCGCCTGAGGCTCCGCCCGCGGGACTGGCCTCGGAGCTCTTGCTGCGGCGACCGGATATCCTTGCAGCCGAGCGCAGGTACGCCGCGGCAGGAAGTCGTTTCAAGGCTGCACGGTTGGCGCGTTATCCGAGCTTCTCCTTGACTGGCAGGAAGGGCACGAGCACCGATGCTCTGCACGAGGTGCTGGACAGTCGGTTGGGAGTGTGGTCCCTCAGCGGGGGCGTGGTCCAGCCGTTGCTTTCCGGGGGGCGCCTCCGGGAGGAAGCGAAGATTGCGGGTCATGATGAGGAGATCGCCCTGCGTGAGTTGCAGGGCAGTGTCCTGCGTGCATTCGGAGAGGTCGAGCAGGCGCTCGTGGCAGAGGAATATTTCGGCAAACGGGAACGGGCGATGGCGGAATCCGCTCGCTCGGCCCGGGAAGCGGCGGGAGCGGCCATCGTCGACTTTGCAGACGGGGCAGTCGAAGCTCTGACCCTTCTGAGTGCCCAGGATCGGCAGGTGCAGACTGCATTTCAGTTGGCTTCCCTACGCCGTATGCGGCTCGACAACCGGGTGAACCTTCACCTGGCGCTGGGGGGGGATTTTAAATTACGGGGACAATAGTAATAGAATGAGCAGGAAGCTAATCGTCGATGAAGGATTGGTTCGGGCCGGGATCTGGGCGCTGATCTGCGTGGCGATCCTCGGCGGAGCGATTGGGATCACC